>NZ_JAHKSI010000002.1:0-300000 GCF_019720915.1 Alkalihalobacillus sp. TS-13 | reverse complement strand
GTTGAAGGTGACCACAAAATCTGACGTCTTTTCCAGAATCAACCGGTACTTCATTTCACTTTCACGTAAAGCTTCCTCTGAATGTTTCCGTTCTGTAATATCACGTCCGACAATCACAAATTTTTCATAAGGTGCCTGGTTTTCATACAAAGGAGAAGCAATCAATTCAATCCATATGTAGCCTTTGCTCGCATGTTTATACCGAATTTGAGCTTTTGCAGAACGACCAGCTTCAATCAATTGTTGGATCTGCTTAAAGACATGTCTTCTGTCATGAGGGTGGATATGTCTGAAAACATTCATGTTCAAATAAGATTCAGAAGAAAAACCGGTGATATCTAAATGTGAAGGTGATGTATAGACAAACTTACCTGATAAATCAACGATTGCTACAAGATCCTTCATATTTTCAGTGATCAGCTGATAGGAATTCCGTTGGTCAAGATATTTCTCATGGAATAGGATCTGTTTAGAAATATCGATATATAACCGTGCAACTGCAATCCTTTCCCTCCGGTGATTGTAAATGTTCATATAACAGATCGACACATCTTTTATGGTTCCGTTTTTGTGTACACGCTTGGTATTTGGTATTAAGTAGGTATCATTCTTCCGTAGCTGCCGAACGATTTCTTCATACTCATTTTCATATCCTGAGGGAAAAAGGGAAACTGAATTTCCAATCAACTCATAATCCTTCCATCCGAACATCTCCGTGAAAGCAGGGTTGATGTTGTATATTTCACCATCTACATTCTGGATCAAGATCGCATTTGGCGTAGAGAGAAAAATAGATTGCAGCATACGATCATCGGTCATCATTTTCGTCGCTTTATAGGGAGTATCTAAAATCACACCGCAATAGTTCACACCGCTTTTTGGGCTTAATGGTGCAAATTTCACCGCTTCGAACATCAGATCTTGTTGCGATATCGAAAAGTGTTCGAGTATAACCGGATGACCGTTTTCTATTGCTTCGTTGCATGCTTCTATTAATTTTTTTGCATTGAGGAACACATCTTCAAGAGAATTTCCGATACAGCTTTTATCCAAGTGGAGGGCTTCTCTTGCTGCCTCGTTGAGGTAATTGATGTGCCCATGCTGGTCATCAGGAAGGACTAGAAGTATATAGGGCTCCGGATAACTATCCAATATTGAATGTTCAAATGGTTTCAATTAACTACACCCCCTGACCGGACCCTCGACAAAAGTCATCATAATAAAGCATTCTTTTAATGTAAGACACATTCCTTCTTCAATCTTGCATTTAATTACTATCTCGTCATAAAGAGGATCCGCTTTCACCTATTCGTTTTAATTGGGGAAAAGTACTGACAACTAAAAAAAGACTGTTTTTGCATAGATTGTTTTATATGGTAATATACTCGCTTTCTGCGGGCTCTCGCATATTTCCACTGCCAAAAGGTTTTAGCATCTTTCTTTATAACATTCCATTAGCAACAAACTTTTAAAAAACAGCAAAAAAAAAGGGCTGTCCCAAAAGTGTCTGAGTCACTCCGTACTTAACAACATTTAAAGAAAAATCGTGGTTTTATATATAATGTTGTGATGGAGATGTCTGACATTTTTCTTTTAGGACAGTCCTCTTAAAAATCAATTTTTACGTTCAGGAAACCAGCTTTGACAAGGGATTTAATGATAATGACCAATGCTGGCCCGATGATCAAACCGACTATGCCCAGCAAGGCGAATCCGATGTAAAGACTGGCCAATGCTGATAATGCGCTGATTCCTAGACTCGATCCAAGAATTTTTGGTTCGATGATCCTTCTGAAGATCGTAATCAACAAGAAGAGTACGAGCAACCCGATGGCTAAGCGTTGGTCACCGACATACAGATTGTACAAGGCCCAGGGTACGAGAAACGAACCTGTTCCTAATATCGGAAGGATATCTACAAGGACAATCAACAATGAAAGGAGCAAGGCGTATTTTACATCGAGGATCAGAAGCCCGACCCACGCGATGATGAATGTAAGAAAACTCAAGATTAACTGCGCTCTTAGAAAACCGACAAATGCGAATGAAAGCTGATTGAGTACCAGCTGCACCTTTTCTTTCGCCTCATCTGAAAACATGTTGAGAAACCCGGCATGAATTTTGGGGAGATCCAGGCTGATTAAGAACAAACTCACCAAATAGATAAGAAGCTTGATGAGCAGTATTGGAACAGCTGTAAGAAATCCAACCAAACCATTTGCGATATTGGATAGGAAGTCGACCGAAAATTGACGAAGATCATTCAATGCATCCTGGATTGTAGAAACATATTCAGGTGGGATCTCCTGATAATACTGTTGTAATTGGAAAATAAGGGCTTCGACGTTTTCAAAGATATATTGCGCATACTCCGGTAGTTGTTCAGTAAAATCAATAATCTGGACAACTAGTGTCGTAACAGCCCAATAACACCCAAGTGCCATCAATGCAAGGAAGAGGGTAAACGCGATCGTCACACTCCACACACGCTTAATGGAAAACGAGCGTATCAACAGCTTCACAAAAGGCTCTAACAGGACAGCAGTCAAAAGAGCCAATACAAGCGGGATACTATAAGGAATCAGGAAAATAATGAGTCCGATGAGTAATAGGAACGGGATGTATTTCTTCAATTCCAACTTCGTGTCTCCTTAAAGACAAAAACCAGAGAGGTTTCTGTCGAATATAAATTATTATCATTATACCGTGTATAAACGAAAAGAACATCTATTCTGAAAAATTTATAATACAAACAACGATGTAAATTTAAAATAGGTATTTTATAGTAATATAGTTATGTGAATGAGCTGAATTCCATTTTCTTATGAATAGAAAGGACTGTTTCTATAACACTATTTCTTTAGTTTGATGCGATTTATGTCAATTTATACAATAACTTCTCCTCAATTTCTGTTATTCTACAAGTATAGCAAGAAGGGGGGAGAATGTTGAACATTGGTTTAGAACGTTTTGCTCAGATGAACAAAACATTGTTGGAAAGCGAAAGTAAAACCTATATTCAATCATTCGAGGATTTATGTTCACAGGTAAGTGAAGGGAGAACCGTATATTTTACGACCGACGAGATATACGGGACGATTGAAAGCAATGGAGAGGCAAGGGTTACGATCACGGTCGCAACAGAAAAAGAAGTCGATCGGATTGAAGGGACAACCTTGAAACTCCAAAATGTGTACTTTTATTTAAAAAAGACCTTATTTTTATTATCTGAACAACCAAATAGAACTTGCTAAAAGATAAACCTCTTTGAACGAAACATTCAAAGAGGCTTTTTTACACTTAAAGAAAGTATAAAAGTACTTTCTCCTATATAAGCGCAACTAAGGCTCAGCCTGCGCGAAGGCTTGGCTTTGCCAAGTTTTCTTTACATATGATAATGCTTTTGAGTCAGAGGAATGTTTTTGTAGGTAATTTCAAATTTTTGTAATTTGATCCTTGTTTTTGTAGATAATCAGAGTTACATATAAGTTGACTAGTCATTTTTCCTTCTTTACGGTCAATCCCGCAGTATTACCCTCCAAAAATGCCCGAATTATTCTGTTTTTCTCCCGTAATCGGATAAAAATATCGATTTTGGAAAGGCTCATCACCTGGATGTACTGACTTCGATGTTCACCATAAGGCCATCGACTTACATGCTATCCCGCACGAACGTAGCGATCTCTATAAAGTTCGTGAACCACTACCAATCATGATTTTTTTCATAACCTAATTGAATCAACAGATCGCCTGCAACTGCTTTGAATTGTGCTTTCATTTCCTCATCAAACACTTGCTGCCAGTTACCTGCTTGTCCTTTACGGAATGTAGGTGATTTTGCTGGATCAACATTGGCTTGCATCTTTTTTGCAATTTCGTCGAGTTTCATCGGTCTTTTTTCAATATCCAAGAATCGGAGGATCTTTTTCAGTTCATTCCGTTGGGATTCTGCTGAATGAACAAGACTCTCATAAGAGACCAAATGAATATTTTCCTCAGACAACCAGCCCATAAACCGCTCATAGAACTGCTTGATGTTCGACCGATGCGCGTAAGAGTTGTTGAATCCATTGATCAAGGCCAGACATCTGCTCCTGACATTCATATTGTTCTCACTGAAATAACGCTCGTACGGTTTACCCTTGAACTTCATGAAAAAGTAGGCATAGGAAACAACGATGTCTCTTGGGTCACGGTATAAAAAAATCTGTTTCATTTTCAGCTGTTTGAACAACAGAGCATATTGGGGAGAGTAGTGGAGATGTCCATTCGCAAAATGATTGGCTGGCATCGAAGATAGGATTTTCCTGTGCTCGTCGAGTTGATGGATGAGTCCAGGGTAAATGAAAGCCTGATGCTTTATGGATGGAATACCTTCTATTAATGGTCTTAATAAATGTGTGCCGCTCTTTGGAATGGAATTCGCAAAGAAAGGTTGGATCGGCGTATGAGGTTGTTGGGTCATTTCATCATTACCTTCTTCCGAAGAATAGTCATATATATCTTATGTAGCAGGTGGAGAACGGTTTGGACAACCATCTGTGAGATAAGGCCTAACTTTACAAAAACTTCATGAAATGCGGTTGTACACTTTATCGTTTTTGTTTTTAATAGAATCGTAATCTTTTAATTCAAAAACTTTGAAATGGGGCAACGAGAGAGATGAAAAGATGGCTACAACTAGTTTTAATGACAGCGCTTACGGTTAGTTTCATGAATCCGATTTCGGAAGGGCAAAGAGCATCGGCTGCATCCACAGGTGATGTCGTGATCAGTGAGATTGCCTGGATGGGGACAACGGGAAGTTACAATGATGAGTGGATTGAATTATACAATCCAACTGCAAATGAAATCTCCCTGGAAGGATGGAGGCTTGATGCCGAAGATGGTACACCTTCCATTTCTTTATCCGGTACGATTCCTGCGAATGGATACTACCTCTTGGAAAGGACAGATGACAGTACTGTATCAGATGTTGAGGCTGACTTGACCTACAGCGGTGCGCTCGGCAACAGTAATGAGGTATTGTCATTGAAGGATGATTCAGGTACCTCTGTAGACTCAGTGGATGATTGGTATGCAGGAGATAATGATACGAAAGCGGCGATGGAACGGGTTGACGAATCCGTAAGTGGGATGACAGCTTCCAACTGGACGACAGCGACAACTGCATATAGTGGAGGATACGGCACACCAACTTCTGGCGTTGAAAATGGATCTTCGTCCTGTGATTCGACCACGGAGCAATTGAATAATGTTTCGGAAACGATTGGCTCGATCAATGTTTACTTTAACAAGTGCGCGTTATCAGGATACGCAAGTTCAGGAAATGAAGCAAATTACAATGTGAATCTTGAGGACCGTTTGATTAACCGGATAAACCAGGCAACTACAAGTATTGACTTTGCTACATATGAAATCAATCTACCGAATGTTGTGAACGCGCTGATCAACAAGGCCGCTGAAGGTGTTGATGTGCGGGTGGTGGCAGACTCGAAGGATGCAGCTGATCCTCATTATGCCGAACGCTTTGAAACAATGCGTCTTTACTTGGAAGAAATGGCTCGTGGTAGTGATATGCTAATAGGCACAGCGGATGATATCACGATTTTCTCAGACTCTCCAATGTTTGCCGTGGAGGATCAAGCCAAGCGAAGTGAACATGGATTACCGGGATCACCAGAAGATTATCCTTTTGTCACGACGAAAGTAGGGTCAACTGAAACGTCAGGCCATCTATTCGTTGATGCTGAGCAAAAGACGGACGGAACATACTACTCTCCTGGAAACCAAATGCACAATAAATTCGCGATTATCGATGACCGATGGGTCTTCACAGGCAGTTGGAATTTCACCGTGACAGGACTTTATGGTTCTGAAGAAAACATGGCTAATGATGTCCTCGACGGAAATCAACAGCACGTCGTCGAAACCCAATCGCCTGAATTGGCTTCTGTCTATGAAACGGAATTCAACGAAATGTGGGGAAGTACAACAATGACCCCTTCTCCTCAAGAGGCTAATCTTGGTCCTCGTAAAACGGATAATACACCCCATGAAGTTACGATAGGCGGGAAAAAGGTGGAAGTTTATTTTTCTTCAGGGGATGATGCGATCGGCAAGATGAGTGATCTTGTAAAAAATGAAGCGGATGACAGTGCATATTTTACGATTTTCGCCTGGTCGGACCAAACGTTGATCGATGAACTGAAGTACAAGTGGGAAGGGTCTTACAATGATCTTGAAGGGACTTTGACAGGCTTTGATGTCAAAGGTGTCTTCGATAGCAGCTTCTGGAACCAATGGTGGTCTGCAAGCATTGAGATGACCGGACGGACAGCTTTGCAAACAAGTGAGAACAATCCGAATATCCGATGGGCGAATCCAGCTCCGGTCTATGTGGATGCTGAAACCCGTAAGCTTCATAGTAAAACGATGTTGATCGATGCAGATTCTTCAAGTGACCCGACTGTCGTTGTTGGCTCGACAAACTGGAGCACAAACGGCAATGACATCAATGATGAAAATATGCTGATCATACATGATTCCTTGATTGCGAACCAGTTCCTGCAAGAGTTCTACGCACGTTATTCACAAGCTGGCGGAACGATTCAAATGCAATAATTTGAAAAGGCCTTAGAAGGATAACACTCCTTTTGAGACCTTTTTTTCTGATAGTATATTTTTACTAATTTCTAGGATTATGCGGTATTTTTCTAGGATTATATGAAAAATTCCGGGATTCCACCTAAATTTTCTAGGATTATACAATATCTCCGCAACTCCGCTTAAATGGTTTTGGCTCTCTTCGCTTTTGCAAGAATCTCTTCAAGCGCTGCAACCAATGCTGCAACATCTTTTTCCGTTGTCGCTTTTCCAAAGGATATCCGCACGAGTTCACGAGCCTCATCTGGATTCCGCCCGATAGCAAGCATCGTTTTCGAAGGGGATTGTTTCCCAACAGAACATGCTGAACCTGTCGATACGGCAAAGTTCTTACGATTAAGTTCAAGCATGAGATATTGTCCTTCAATGCCTTTTACACGGAAACCGATGGTCGAAGGAAGATGGGCAATTGGATGGCCTTCAATCGTAATCCGCTCATCAGATTTCGCGAAGTCCACGAATTTTTTCCGCAACATTCGGTAGTGTCCTTCATACTCAGAGATTTCCGATATCATTTCTTCAACAGCGGCAACGAATGCAGCATTCCCCGGTACATTCACTGTTCCAGCGCGAAATCCTTTTTCATGCGTAGAGCCTGGAATGGAAGGATGCCATAACACTTCCGGAGCGATATAACATGCACCAACCCCTTTAGGACCATACACTTTATGACTGGATACAGACAAGCTATCTAATCCGATTGTTTTTATATCAAACGGAACTTTACCGAAGGTTTGTACACAATCGCTATGAAACAAGACTCCATTAGCTTTCAAAAGTTGCCCGATTTCCTTCAACGGTTGAACAGTTCCGATTTCACTGTTGGCATGACCGATACTTGCCAGGATCGTATCTTCCGTCAATGCTTCCTGAATAGCGGCAACATGGACTACCCCAATAGGATCGACAGGTATTTTCGTTACCCGGAACCCTTCGTTCTCTAAAAGTGCAAAGGTATTGGCGATTGAGGCATGTTCGGTTTCAGTCGTAATCAGGTGTTTGCCTTTTGAGGCATTTGCTCGTGCTAAGGAAACGATCGCAAGGTGATTGCTTTCTGAGCCGCCGCTTGTAAAATAAATCCCTTCTGGACTTCCGTTGAAGTAATTTGCGAGTTGCTTGCGGCATTCCTCAAGCAGAATTTGAGCTTCACTACCCACGTCATGCAAACTCGATGAATTCCCATAAAATCGGGTTGAAACTTCACAATAAACACGTAATGCTGCTTCAGACATAGGCGTCGTTGCGGCATGGTCCATATAAATCATAAACATCCTCCTTCGAAAACCTCTTGCTATAAGTTTAATTTTATGTAAATATAGGTGTCAAGACACATGTAAACATTTGCGATGTCCAAAATCAGGAGGTCCTTTTATGAAAATTCGTCAGACGGATGTCCTTATCATCGGAAGCGGACTCTCTGGATTAATGATTGCAGAGCTCCTTTCTTTACACAAGAATGTGATGATTTTCACAAAAAATAGATTAGAAGACAGCAATTCTTATTTAGCACAGGGCGGGGTAGCGGCTGCCATCCAGGAGAAAGATGATTGGTACGATCATTTTCTTGATACATTGCAGGCAGGGTGCTTCCATAATGAAACGATTGCGACGACACACCTTGTTACAGAAGGGCCTGAAATGATCCGAAAGCTGGTGGAACTGGGTGTCAAATTCGATCGAAAATCAGATGGGACATATGATTTTGGAAAAGAAGGTGCCCATAACTGTGCTCGAATTCTTCATATCGGAGGCGATGCAACAGGTCGTCATCTCATCGACACGGTGAAAAAGAGGATCAGAGAAAAGAATCTCGTGGTCGAAGGGGAAACGGCTATAAAATTGATCGTGAAAAACAACAGGTGCTGTGGAGTATGGAGCATGGATACTAATGGTGAAATCACAGCCACTTATGCTGGGGCTGTCATTCTCGCTACCGGTGGTCTATCTGGATTGTATCCTGTAAATTCGAATGCTTCGACGATAACTGGAGATGGGATTGCTCTCGCTTATGAAGCTGGTGCGGAAATGTCTGATTTGGAATTCATCCAGTTTCATCCGACATTGTTGGTGAACGAAGGAAAGAGTGTGGGGCTTGTAACAGAAGCCGTCCGCGGTGCAGGAGGCATTTTAGTTGATGAGACTGGAAAAAGGTTGATGGAGAACGAGCATCCTTCAAAAGATCTAGCACCACGAGATGTCGTCTCCCGAGTCTTATATCAGGCGCAAAGGAATGGGAAGAAGACTTTTCTTGATATCCGAAGAATCACCAATTTTCAGAAACAGTTCCCAACAGTCACCGGATTATGTGCGGAAAATGGGATTTCAATAGAGGAAAGCTTGATCCCGGTCTCACCTGGTGCTCATTTTACAATGGGTGGCGTCGAAACAGATGTCTCCGGACGAACCTCAGTCAATGGTCTATTTGCGGTCGGTGAGGTAGCGAACACAGGGGTGCATGGTGCTAATCGTCTTGCAAGCAATTCACTGCTCGAAGGTGTCGTCTTCGCAAACAGGTTGGCCAACGCAATACGCTCTGAACCGTCAGCTCTTTCAGGCTCAAGAGTCAGATGGCAAGGGTTAGAGGTATTAACTGACACTCCATCGTTTGAACTTATACGTGAAACAATGAACAAGTATATCGGCATTGAACGGAACGAAAATGGGTTAAGGCAAGCGATCCAGCATTTTAATCGATATTTAAGAAGCACTAGAATTTGCGAGTTTCCAAGTTTAGAAGAAATTCAGAAACATAATCAAGTACTAGTCGGGTGGTTAGTGGCGGAATCAGCATTACAACGAACTGAAAGCCGCGGGAGCCACTATCGAACTGATTATCCTTATCAGCTTGAAAAATGGCAGCAGCGCAGAGTGAAGAGGAGGAAGGAACGTTATGAACCGGTTGAAACTACGGCAGGATCTTGAGCGGTTTTTCATTGAAGACATCGCTACAGCCGATCTTACAAGCCAACTCTTGTTCAAACCTGATCAAATAGGAACAGGGCGGTTATTGATGAAAGAAGATGGTATTTTTGCAGGGGAGCAGATAGTACGTGAAGGCTTCAATTTGATATCTGAAGAAATAAAGGTAGAATTTCATGCGCGTGATGGTGCAGTATTGGTACAAGGGGAAACGATCGCTACTTTGGACGGTCCTGTCGTTTCGATTTTAGAAGGGGAGCGGGTCATCCTGAATTTGATTCAGCGCATGTCGGGGATCGCGACAATGGTGCATCACGCAACCAAACTCGTAGAGGGGTCTGAGATCAAAATTTGTGATACCCGTAAGACGACACCAGGTTTGCGAATGTTCGAAAAGTATGCCGTGCGATGCGGTGGGGGAGTGAATCACAGGCTGACACTTGATGGCGGCGTCATGATCAAAGATAACCACATCGCCATGTTCGGCAATATACAAAATGCCGTCCAGCATGTTCGACAGGCGCTGGGTCCGATGACCAAAATCGAAGTCGAAACGGAATCGGCCGAACAGGTGAAGGCTGCAGTGGAAGCGAAAGCGGATATCATCATGTTCGATAACAGATCACCAGCTGAGATCAAGGAAATGGTGGAGCTTGTTCCTGATCATATCGTAACGGAAGCATCAGGCGGCATCACCCCTGATACGCTAGGGGATTATAAGGATTGCGGAGTACAGTTCATATCATTAGGGGCGTTGACGCATTCAGCAAAAGGCTTGGACATCAGTCTCGAATTGGAGGTCGATTAAAAAGATGGGCGTATTGGATATTTTACAGTCGAAGACTACCGGATTACCAGAATGTTATCGGCAAATGAGCGAATCTGAAATGGTATCGCGGATTGAAGCTATCAAGCGGAAAATGGGAGGACAACTGTACCTTCCAGGGCATCATTATCAAAAGGATGAAGTGATCCAGTTTGCGGATGATACAGGCGATTCTTTGAAGCTTGCGCAGCTTTCGGCTGAAAATGCTCAGGCGAAATACATCGTCTTTTGCGGAGTCCATTTCATGGCTGAAACAGCAGATATTTTATCGAGTGACGAACAGACTGTAGTGCTTCCGGATATGAGAGCCGGCTGTTCAATGGCAGACATGGCGGACATCCACCAGACCGAAAAGGCATGGGAAATACTTCAGGACACGTTAGGTGACACAATCATCCCGCTCACCTATGTCAATTCAACTGCAAGCATCAAGAGCTTTGTAGGAAAAAATGGCGGAGCCACTGTGACTTCTTCCAATGCAAAAGCGATGGTCGAATGGGCGTTGACCCAAAAGGAGCGCATCTTGTTTTTACCGGATCAGCATCTTGGGAGGAACACCGCATATGATTTAGGTGTTCCGCTTGATCAGATGGCAGTCTGGGACCCGATTGCGAATGTTTTGGAAAGCGAAGGGCCGAACGAGGACGTTCGTGTCATTCTCTGGAAAGGCCATTGCTCCGTCCATGAAAAATTCACAATGGAAAATATTCGGCAAGTACGTGAGGATATGCCGGGGGTTAGGGTGCTCGTTCATCCGGAATGTACATTTGATGTCGTGCAAGCGTCGGATATCAACGGCTCGACGAAAAAAATCATTGATACGATCGAAAATGCGCCAACTGGTTCATCCTGGGCAATCGGCACAGAAATGAATCTCGTCAACCGTTTGATTCAGACACATCCGGATAAACATATTGTCTCCTTGAATCCGAATATGTGTCCATGTCTGACAATGAACCGGATCGATCTCCCACATTTATTATGGGCATTAGAATCAATTGCTGATGGCGAAGTGATCAATCAGATCAACGTTGACAAGGAAACGGCAAATTTTGCTAAAATCGCCCTCGAACGAATGCTGGAAAGATCCATATAATATAACAAGGCTGATCCCTCTAGGAAATGCTGTTCCGCGGCCACTACAACATAAGCTCATTAATCATCCAGTTTATACTCATGTTGTGTGACCCGGAGGCACTTTCGGATCAGCTTTTTTCTTTTTCCTTTGCATCAGGTTTTATCGGTGCAATTTGCGATTTTATCGGTGTAAACTTGAATTTTATCGGTGCAAATCCAAAATATATCGGTGATTTCTACTTTTCTGCAAATGTTCATTCTCCATCCATTTCTTCAACGGGCACAAAATAGTGGTTCTTGCGATAAGCAAGTGCTTCCATTGTCGCTATCAATTCCCCATCACTTTCAACACGGATGTTGTACCAGGACGTGCGGTGATTTCGTTTTTCCTCCGTTGCTGTTGCTCTAAGTTTAGAGCCCGGTTGACCAGCAGCCATGAAATTGACGGTTGTCGACAGTCCAACTGACGTTTTTCCATATGAATTGCACGCCGCAGCAAATACATAGTCGGCGATGGCGAATGTGATCGCGCCATGAACTGTATTGTGGGTATTTAACATATGCTCTTTTACGTCGACCTCAGCTGTTGCGGTACCTTCTCCAAGCTCCACCAGTTCGATGCCAAGGAATTGTGCGTAAGGCTCCGCTTTCATCGTTTCGAAAATTTCGTTGTAAAACTGCTTATGTACTTCTCGATCATCTATATGCTTTTTCATGTACATCCCCCTCTTATATTTGTTATTACTAATCATATAGAAAGAAAGAGTGTATTGAAAAGAATAATAGCTTGGAGAACCAGTCACAATACTTGTCTGTATTCTTTTTCCTCTAGTAAAATATAAAAATAGACATCTTGGAAAAGGAGGGGAGATCTGTGAAAGAAACCCTTGAGAACATCAGCTTTTTTATCATCGGTCTTTTCATCATGACACTTGGGATCAGTGCTACTATCGTTTCGGGATTGGGAGCTTCTCCTTTAGATGCATTGAATGTTGGATTGACTCATCATTTCGGTTTGACGGTAGGAAGCTGGGAAGTTATCGGAGGAATCATCCTCGTATTCCTCAATGCTATGATCCAGAAAACCAAACCATCTTATTTTGCAATTGTCACCGCCATGATAACAGGAATCTTCATCGATTTTTGGCTATTTACGCTTTGGAGTGTTTGGGAGCCAGGCGGATTTATGCTAAAAGCTATCGTTCTTGGATCAGGTCTCTTGCTGCTTGGATTAGGAATCTCGATCTATCTGCATTCTAATTTGGCATTGATTCCCGTAGATGGCACGATGTTGGCACTTCACAAGCGTTTCGGTTTCAGGCTTGCAGTCGCCAAAACGATTGCAGGCACATTCATCCTGATGCTTGCGTTGATCGCAGGTGGACCGGTGGGAATCGGGACATTGATCGTCGTATTATGTGTTGGTCCAGTCATCGGCTTTTTCCACAAACATATCGAATCTCTAAAACGGAAAATCGACTGTAGGCTGTATAAGTCACGATTGACGTAAAGGAAACAGGGGCTGAAACAAATTCAGCCCCTTTCATATATTAAATGTATTATTCAGATGTCTCACCTAATTTGTTGGTTAACATATTTATATTCCTGTTCAATTCTTCCAACTCAATTTTGATTTCCCATAGTGCGTTATCATTAAAACCATGGTCGGGTATGTACGTATTATTCGAGTTTGAGTTTGCGATTGTACAAGAACCGAGCAATACACAAATTCCGAGAAAAATGATTGCACTCCTCAATCTTTCTATATCAAACATCATTAATATCTCCTCCCTAACAACCATATTTTACCACCAAAAGAAGTATCTGAATAGATAATTCCTGCTTATGAAAGAAGGAGAACACACCTCCATCACGAAATTTTAAAGCAGAACATATTTTCGTTTGAAGGAGGAGCATTTGATGAAATATTTGGATGAGAAATCGTTCGATCGTGCAAAAAAATATTTACTAGACAATGGCCGGGAACTTGAAAAAGCATTATTCCGATATCACTTCGAGGACGGATCGAAGGAAGACGTTTTAAGTGCACTCAGAGCCTATCGAAATGCTGACGGTGGATTCGGAAACCGGATGGAACCTGATTTTCAATTGGAGATTTCATCACCAATGTCGACATCGAAAGCCTTTCAAATTTTCAAAGAGTTGCAGGTTCCAGGTGATCATCCGATGGTAAAAGATGCACTGAGGTACCTTCTTGAAAACTTCGATCAGGATAAAGGACGCTGGCATGCGGTACCTCCGGAGGTCAATGACGTACCCCATGCTCCATGGTGGCATTATGACCATGAAAATGAGCGGGTGATGGTGGAAGCCGCATGGGGGAATCCGAATGCAGAGCTTACAGGCTATCTTTTACGCTATAAGGAATTCTCACCGGAAGAAATGCATGAGAATCTGAAATCGCGAGCCATAAGTCACTTTAAGGAACTCGATACACTTGATATGCACGAAACCTTTTGTTACCTAAGGCTTGCTGAAGAATTGGATACATCCGATCGAGAAATGATCTTTGATAAAGTGAAAGAACATATTCCGGAGTTAGTGAATCTTAAACGTGAACAGTGGCCGAATTACGGAATGCAACCGGTCCAATTAGCTGCAAGCCCTGAGTCACCTTTTTATAAGGATATGAAGGAAGAGGTCGGGGATAATCTTGATTACATCATCGAGCAGCAGCATTCTGACGGCTCATGGCATCCGAATTGGGAATGGGGACAGTACGAACAGGATTGGCCAAAAGCAAAGGATGAATGGAAAGGCATCTTGACCTACGAGAATTTAAAATTTCTAAGAGATTACGGACGGGTTGAAAAACAAGCGGTCCAATCATGACGTTTTTCCGGATGGCCCAAAGCACCGGCCATCTTATACATACGTTTATATGCACCTTAGATTTTTAAAAATCAAATGGAGGTGTAAGGAATGGATATCTTAGTGATTGGCGGGACGAAGTTTGTAGGAAGGCATATCGTTGAAGCGGCAATGAATAAGGGCCACAATGTGACACTTTTCAACCGGGGTACGAACCGGGGGGTCTTTCCTGAGCTTGAATGGATCCAGGGGGACCGGATGAAGGATAATCATTTGATCAGTGGAAGGAAATGGGATGCAGTCATCGACACATGCGGTTATCATCCAGAAACCGTACGTAAATCGGTACAAGCAGTTGTTGATGATACTGAAATCTATACATTCATCTCGACCGCCTCTGTCTATAAGAATTTCATCAATGAAGATCATGTGGACGAAGAAGCAGCGGTTTTGACATTATCAGTCGACAAAGTGAAAGCCATCAGCGAAATGGATGAGGTAACTGGTGAAACATATGGTCCCTTGAAGTACCATTGTGAACAAGTCGTGTATGAAGAAATGGAAGGACGTGGTCTTGTCATACGGCCTGGACTGATCGTTGGGCCGCATGATCCCACTGACAGGTTCACTTACTGGGCGAATAGATTGGCTGAAAATCGTGAAATTCTCGCTCCAGGAAGACCTGATAGAAAGATTCAATTCATCGATGTCCGGGATCTTGCAGAATGGACGATCCACATGGTTGAACAGCAGATCGTCGGAACGTATAACGCGGTCGGACCAGAAGTGAAACTGATGATGGAAACCTTTCTTGAAAAAGGCAGACTCCTATTCAACAATAAAGCGGACATCACCTGGGTTTCCGAATCCTTCTTGAAACGCTGCAATGTAGCCCCATGGTTAGAAATGCCTCTATGGATTCCTGAAACATATCCGATATCTGAAGACCTTCCAGCTCCAAATGGGGATATTGGACTCAACAATTTTAAAGCGATAAAAGAGGGATTGACCTTCAGACCATTTGAGCAAACGATCAAAGACACACACGATTGGTTCATGGAGGAAAACAGAACGCTGTCAGATACATGTCTCGATGATGCCAAAGAAAAGATGATCCTGAAAAAATGGATGCAAGCTGCAAGTGTGTAGGAATGATTTTAATTGAATGAAAAATGGGCTGTCCTAAAGAAAAGTGTCAGACACCTCCAACACAACATTTCGGATCAAAAAGACAATTTTTCAAAATGTTGTTAAATTCAGAGAGACTCATACACTTTTAGGACAGTCCCTTTTTGATTTCCTGTACATTCATCATAGAAGATCCATTTCTGCAAGGGGATGATCAATTCTGTTCCTCATTATTCTATGGAATCTTCACGAGGTACCGAAGCACATATTAAATTAAGAATGGAAGTAGAACCCTCTAAGTCATTTTCTTGGGATTTTCACCTTGATTTTGGTAAAATTGTTCAGAATTAGACTTCGAGGTGGCAGCTATGAACAATGTCTGTAATTACATACAATCAAGATTTTCCTTTTTTTATGGATGGATTATTGTATGCTTAGGTGGACTGGGATTGTTCTTTTCCGGACCCGGTCAGACTTATGTTAATGCGGTATTCATTGATTCCTATATAGAAGAATTCGGATGGAGCCGTTCGCTAGTATCTGGTATTTATTCTGGTGCCACACTATTATCAGGTTCATTACTCTTTCTGATGGGTCGCGCTGTCGACCGTTTTGGACAGCGGCGAATGTCTTTGATCGTCGGAATCATGCTAGCAGGGGCTTGTTTCTGGAACAGCTTTGTACTGACGCCGATCATGTTATTTATCGGTTTTTTCTTTTTACGGTTCTTTGGTCAAGGATCGATGACGCTGGTTCCGAACACTCTTGTCCCCCAATGGTTTATTGAGAAACGTGGGAGAGCACTCAGTTTCATGGCGATTGGTGGATTCCTCAGCTCAGCTTTATTTCCTCCTCTCGCAGCTTGGTTGATTGGTGCATTCAGCTGGGAAGTTGCTTTCCGTATATTAGGGGCAATGATCCTCCTGATTTTCGTACCGTTTGTTTTCGTATTCATGAAAAATAGACCTGAGGATATCGGATTGAAGCCGGATAATGCTGTAAGAAAAGTAAGGGATGATGGAACGGAAATCGAAGAAGAAAATCCAAATGATGTGTCATGGACACTGAAAGAAGCAATGAAGACTCGGCAATTTTGGATGATCTTGTTCTGTGTAAGTATACCTGCACTAGTAAATACGGGTATTACGTTTCACCTCGTTTCTATTTTTACAGAAGGAGGATTGGGGAGAGGAACAGCGGCTTTCATTCTGAGTCTTATGGCGATCATCGGCTTCCCGATTACGATGGTTTCTGGATTCATACTTGAAAGAGTGAAAGTGAATGTTGTACTATCACTCAGCTTTCTGGGACAGTTAGCGTTTGTTGTAATACTTTTATTTACTAATTCCTATTGGATGGCGATTTTATTCGGCGTAATGTGGGGGATTGTAAACGGATTGGAAAGGATTACGCTTTCAATCATATGGCCGGATTACTTTGGTCGTAAGTATTTGGGAAGTATCAAAGGATTGGCGATGACCACGATGGTTATTGGATCAGCATTCGGACCACTTCCGTACGGCTTTGCTTATGATCTATTCGGAGGATATACGGAGATCCTTCTCCTGACAATGATCTTTCCGATTCTAGGTTTCATTTTTGCACTTATTTCACCAAAGCCTGTAAAAGTTTAAATACATGTAAAAAGAGGATGCTCCTTCTTGGAGTCATCCTCTTTTTGGTTCCGTGTATCAGGACCGTCTTTCTGCCATCAATATGCTCTTATCCTCTTGCTCCCACATCTTTGTGTAGGGGCTGAACAGATTTTCCAGTTTATCGACGAGACCGAGGGTTAGGAAGCCATTTCCAACAGCTTTTTTCGAATAATTAAGTGGGGTTGTCCGTTTGACAAGCTGTGCGTACAGTTCCGGCTCAGTCAGCTCACGGCTGAATTCCTTAGTTGTCAGGTTGCTCAATAAGGCTAACGCCCCAGAAACATGGGGTGTTGACATCGATGTTCCTGATAACCTCGCATATCTATTATCTGGAAATGTTGATAAAATATTGATGCCTGGAGCGACCAGGTCAATTTCATCATTCGTGTTCGTAAATCGTGCAATGTTGCGTTGGAAGTCTACCGCTCCTACCTGAATGACTTCATTATAAGCACCCGGATAAGAATATTCGTCAGTGTCTTCTTGGTTGTCACCTTCATTACCAGCAGCACAAACGACGCATATCTGGTTGTCGACAGCATCTTTGATTGCCTGGTGTAGTTCATCTGTACCTTGTGGACCTCCAAGTGACATGGAGATGGCTTTCACTTTTTCCCCATCAGGTCCTGCCCAATCAGTCGCATAGCGAATGGCATCCACAATCCACTCCATTCTGCCGCTGCCTTGTTTCGTCAACACTTTTAAAATTAGCAGGCTGCATTCAGGAGCGACACCTGCGATGCTATTATCTTTCCCGATAGCAGCAATGGTGCCAGCAACGTGAGTACCGTGTCCATTGTTGTCTAGAAAATTGTCTGGATCACTATTGTAATCTGTCGTGAAGTTCCGGCCATCAATCACCCGTCCTTCCAAGTCAGGGTGGTTGGTCTGGCATCCTGTATCAATAATCGCGACGACATTCCCTTTCCCTTTGTCAGCCCTCTCCCATAATTCGGGTGCTTCAATCATTTCTACACCTTGAGGAATATTCGTCAAATCTTCGATGATTTCTTCTACTTGATAAGGAATCAATCGGACATCAGTCATTTTTTCATCCTCCTTTTTAAATAATCATCGAAAGCGGGAATAATAGTCTGAATAATCAAAATATAAAGGAAAAGCTATAAAAATTCAATAGTGTGAAATACCTGATTATCTGTAAAAAACAAGTTATCGAACTACAAAATACAAGTAAACCCGATGCCCAAGTCAAATTCCTATAGTTCATTGCCATGAATAATCTACTACTCTTTCAAATATGGTAAAATGTGTAGATGTTTCGTTTTTTAGGGGGATTTCAATATGAGGGAAAGGTATTTTTGGATTGCTATCATCCTTGCTGTCATCATCTGGACAGGTAATTATACATATCTGCAATCAAAGCAACTGGATGAACCTATTTTTCTAAAACATTATTACGAAGTGTCAGTAGAGGATCGAATGCCTCTGAAGTTCTATTATTTGATGAATAAAGGGGATCCGGGGATGGTAAGTGGCATCTCAGTCAATGGGGTCCAATTTTACACAACACCGGATGGTTTCATGTTCAATCAGGAAGGACCTCTAAATAAAGAAGAATATATTCATCATCATTTGCGTTCTTTTACAGTGGACATGCACGAAGAACAACTTCCAGTCAAAAAAGTAAGCGGAAACCAGTGGACGTTCAGTGAAATTATTCCTTCTTTCAGTGCTCGTGCAGATTTAAAGCATGCAGTCGATATCGGGCAAGTTAAGATAAGTGGAGAATCTAACCGTGAGCAACCATTTAAATTTCAAATGAGTGGAAGCAGCAGTGAACATCGCAGTAATTTTGAACTGTCAGCTCAAGAGGGACTACTTATTGAAAAGGTAGAAATCCCTTTACTGGAGGACTATCCGGGTTTACTGGAAGTGAAAATCAATGCTCCGCAAATCGAGCCAGCCCCGGTAAAAAAAGATCTAGATGACAATTATGGTGAATTGAACAGACCGTGGGATAATGTTAGAGGCACGGCATTACCCGATATCGAATTTCCAATCAAAATTGCGAAAGGTGATTTGGTCAGTTTTTATACACAAATTGATGGCGATAACACAATGTATTTGAGGTTCAACATCTGGATCATAGGAAAGTCGTTAAATGGAGAAGCATTTGAGCTTTCACTTCCTATTTGGGATGAACCATATTTAAATCAGGACGATATTAATGACATCATCACTAACCACAAGGGAGGGAAAGTACGATGAAAGAATCATTCACAAAAATATTTACAGGATTCCTGCTGGTATTTCTCGAAATCCACATCGTCGCTTTCGACATCCTTCCCGATCCATTGGGCTACTTTCTCATTTACCTGGGACTTGAGCGGATATCGTCTGAATATAAAATCGGAAACCTTTCGCGGATTTTTGCGATGATCTTGTTTGCGTTATCGCTGCCAACCGTTTTCATCCAACAGACGAATAACGAGATCACCGGATTGACTGCGAATGACGGGTGGCTGTTATACATGAGTGCACTCGGAATAGGCAAACTGATTCTAGTCTTTTATGTCTTTCGGGTCATGATCCAACTAGCACAACACGTTGGTGATGAGTCAATTCTTAAGAGGACAGAGCCGACATTCAAAGTTTATATCGTCACGCTGTTGATTGTGACTAGTGTAGAGCCTTTTCTTATGAATTCAGGCAGGGATATCGGGTCAGTGATCGGCATTCTACTGATCGTGGTCAGCTTGATCATGGAAATCTTTTTTCTGGTGTTGCTTCACGAGTTCCGTAAGATAGAGCCCGAGGGTCTGGATGGTGGGTCACAGCAAATTGATTTGCAGGTTTGAACGTCGACCAAGTACCACCGCATCCTGAGCTTGCGGTTACTCGGTGCAATATTACAAAATTGGAATATAGTTCGTTGTTGTGTGGTGAACGTCGTGCCAATCCTTAATAGGGGCACTTTTCTCACTTCATCACTATTTGTCTATTTCACATACTTTACGTCTTTTTCGTGAACGAGGTATGTTCTGAAGTCTCCCTTTATTTCAAGATAACCTGAATCATATCTCCATATCACTAAATACGTCTTGCCCCGATAAACTACTTTATTACCTCTGTCCACAGGTTGATTCCTCCTTCAAAGTGAACGAATCAACTCATTACCGGAATTTCCGTGCTTATGAGCCTCATATCTTTTTTCAACATCATTTGGTTTGCGAGTAGTAAAGATTGGAATGCGTTATTATGATCATTCAGGTGTTTATAACAAATCGCTTTTTCAGATAGAACAAGCGCGGACCAAGATTCATTCTTCTGTACTTGGAAAATCGACTCTGATTTTTTGATTTCATTAAATGCTTGTTTATAATTTCCGCGTTTCATCAGTACTTTGGCAAGGACGTAGTGGCATTGGCCATGTAAGTGGGACCTCGGTTCGACTAATGCTAGTCCGCATTTTGCATAATACTCGGCCTGCTTGATATCCTCGATATGCAGATAGGAGAGTGCAAGCTCATAGTAATTATTGACGGTGATATACGGAATGTCTGCTTTCAATGCTTCGTCCAAACACTCGTGCAGTTCCTTTAATGAGTCTTGTATATCGTTATGTTTTCGTAAAATGATCCCTAGATTGATTTTGGAACCTAAATATCTTTCTGGATGTGTGTTGACATCGAGATATTCGATCGCTCCTCTTGTCGAGACGATTCCTTCAGCAAATTTGTTCATATACAACTCTGCGAGCCCTTTCAGCATATAGAAATGGCCGTTTGAATATGTAACTTCGTTTGCTTCCATGATTCCGATTGCGCGATTGATGACATCAAGTCCTTTTTGGAACTCTTCAACACGGCAATAGCAGAGTGCGAGGTTATAGAGAAGTTTGATTTGAAGAAGGTTGTCTACTTTGGTGTGATAGGACTCAATGAGTACAGCAGCATTGAGTGCAGCCGCAATTCCATCTTTATAATGTCCAAGCTTCCGGTTCGATAGAGTCTTATAATAATAGACTTCTACAATCTCATTTGCATCCGTAGAAGATAAATAGTAAAGGGACTCAGTGAAGTGAACCAGGGCTTTTTCATCTTCATCCAGCTTCTCATATATTTGACCGAGCAGTTTATGTGCAAGCCATTTTTCTGGGAAGGAAACGTGTTCAATCTTGATCAGTTCTTTCAGTCGAGTTTCCGCTTCCTTATATTTTTTGACTTTAAAAAGGGTTGTACAGATATTGAGTGATTTCTTGATATCTTCTGAGGTGGCTGAAGTAATGGATGTGTCTTTGATTTCCCCTAGTAAATCACCAACGGAAACACCTAGTTTGTGGGATAAGTATTCAATCGTCCGGAGGGAGGGGGTGGTCAGATCTCGTTCAATGAGGCTTAACATGGCACGGCTCAATTGATCCCCAGCTAAATCTCCCTGGGTAAGTCCCAAATCTTTTCTTAACCTTTTAATCCTTAGTCCTACACTACTTTCCAAATATATCGCCTCCCACTATCATTTTACCACAATGTAAATTTATTGAAAGAATTTTTAAATAATTAAATATATTATTCAAAAAAGAATTGACAATTGAAAATATTAAAATTATGATAAAAATGTAAAAATATTCAATTAATGGAGGTCTTTTATGACGAAATGGTTTCAAAATGTAATGTGTTTAGCAAGTACAGGAGTATTTGCGCTATGTGTTTTAGTTGGAGGACAAGCTTATGATGATGGCGAAATAGGAAATCTCCCTAGGGTAGAGAATCCATCAATTGCTGAGTCCGATCCCGTATGGCCAGACGGACCAGTTCCCGAAGGTGATGATCCGATATGGCCAGATAGTCCAGTACTTGTAGATGCAGATCCCGTTTGGCCTGATTCCCCTGTATTGCCTCTTTAAAGACCACAAAAAACACCACTTGTAGGATGTTTTTTACTTCAACCTTGAAAAAAACGGTTTTTAAACACTTGAATCTTTGGAAACGGGTTCAAGAATCGCTGTTGAGCTGGATTCTTGTTTCCAGAGCCATTTGCCAAGGATTCCCCCGATAATACCAGTTCCTCCGACGGCCAATCCGATTGCTTGGATGACAGCCGAGGGGCCGAGCGTTTGAACGAGAATTCCGCCAGTAACCGGCGCAATGATCACAACCGCACTGAACAAGGAGTTCGTAATCCCGTAGACCCGTCCGATCATTTCCTTAGGAGATTCTTTTTGTAAAGCAAAGTTGAATGCGACCATCCATATGCCATTTCCTAAACCGACAAGCAGTCCGAAAAGGGCAGGAATGAATAACGACATGCCTTCTGCAATGAAACCTACACCCGCAAAACCGAAACCGATCAAGCTCATCCCACCGCCGATCGCCCAACCATACTGGATATTTTTGAAACGGTTCATCCAGGTGATTGTAACGATCGACCCTATTCCGGTCATACTCATCAGCATACCGAACACAACTGGATCTTCCATATTGACGGAACGAAGGAGGACTGGAAATTGAAAGTCGACAAGCTGAATCCCCATCATGCCGATCAGGGAGAATAGAATGGAATTGAAAATCACCGGTTGCTTCAGTACAAACGCCCATCCTTCTTTCCAGGATTCTTTGAAACTAGGTTCTGCTTCGTCTTCATTTTCAGTTGTCGTTGCATCATTTTCTTTGATATTACGCATGGTTAGGAGAATGAGTCCAGATATGATGCTGCTGAATGCATTGATTAAGATACAAATTTTCGGGGATATGAGAGCGAGGATAACAGCCCCTAACAATGGCCCGACGATTTTACCAGAATTGTTGACGATCTGGTTGTAGGAGGTCGCTTTCAACAGTTGATCTTCCTGAACGATATGTCGAGTCAAGGACTGTGCTGCAGGTGCACTGATCAGACCCATTGTAGAACGTAAAAACAAGAGAGGAAGAATCCAATAGATGTGATCGGCTAAAACAAGAAGTCCAGTCAAAATCGCACTGATGAAATCAGAAGCCATCATCAAGTTGACTTTCCTATAACGGTCGGCGAGAACACCGGCGAACGATCCGAAAAGGATCCCTGGTAAAGCAAAACATACTGGAATGAGACCGATCAATATAGGATCTGTGTTCCATCCATAAGCCACCAGGACTGAAATGGCGAGGATATCGAACCAGTCACCGTAGATCGATATGGATGAAGCCAGAAACAATTTAACATACGTTTTATTTTTAAAAAGGGATAATGATTTCGTCTGTTCCATTGGAAAAATCCTCCCGTCAATTTTCTGCTTCAATAATAGCGCGATAACGTAAAGGCTTTAACGAGCGTAGGGTGGAACTTTTCTCAGTCCTGAGGCGGAAGTTCAAGCCATACTTGAAAAAAGGGAATCATGAAGTTGACTCGAACTTAATTAAACGGGTCAACTTCATTTTTTGTTTAGGCTGTATACTGAAGGATTGTTGCTATTTAACACTGTAAGCGAGTATATTTCTGTTGCAACCTAACACAACAACTTTTACGAGAAGGTATGTGAATCATGATGTAATAGTCGCATTTATCCAACGGTTTTTCATGAAGACCTGAGATGATTGTCACATTTATCCATAACAACTACCTTATACCAGTTTAGAAGGGCGAAAACTCTTGAAACAACTAGATGGCAGCCTGATGAAAAAAAGTGACATCGGAGTTGAACCATATGGCAAGTCAAGTTGTAAGTATAAGAGTAAAGATTAGAAACAAGCTGGAAACCATTCATCAATCCTGTAAGGAACTTATTCAGAAGCATCCTGTAATTCTAAGAGTATATGCCATTTTCGTTTGGCTTTCATTGATCGCTTTCATCGTAAGCTTGATTTTCATGGATGACTCTCGTAGGATGTTCGTCCAGTTTCTCTGGTCCTTTTATGTGATTTTGCAATTTTGGTTATTATGCAGAAGTAAAACCCTCACGTGGAAAAAGTACACGTATTTCTTTTTAGCAGGAGCATGGTTGATGACACCCATCAATACATTCATCGTCAGTTCCTTTACCGCGGTGTTGGGCGGTAGAGAAGCGGATGTTTGGAGTATGGCGATCTTAACTCCTATTGTGGAAGAAATCGTAAAGCTCATTCCGCTTGGAGCTTATCTCTATTTCTCTCGACGCGCAACATCATTAAGTCTAAGTGATTTTGCCCTTATAGGTGCTGCCACAGGTGCAGGATTTCAATTTTTGGAGGAAACATTCCGTCGGCTTATTACCGGTGACCATTATGGAGTGACCTTGTTACAGGGAAAAGTCCTTCATTGGGAGTTTTTCACCCTTTTTCCCGGGTATTTTGAGGAGGGTTTCATTCCTGACAAAATGGCAGCCGGACATTCCTTACTGACTGCAATGATTGCGCTTGGTATCGGATTAGCGATCAGATACAGGGAGCGATTAAAGCATTTCACTTATATTTTTCCGTCATTCCTTTTAGTTTGGGCCATTTTTGATCATGCGATCTGGAATTCGTTCTATAGCACTCCTGAATGGCTTACTGTAATCCATGATTTATTAGGTAGCGGATATGCAGCAAGACCACTGTTCTTAATCATGCTGGTTATATCAATCTTTTTAGATTATAAATCTCTGAATCGTGTAAGTGGAAAACTACCAATGTTGAATGGAGAACATGTCATCAACCCGTTTTCTGAAATGTGGAACTTGTTGATTTCTGTTTCAACAGATCGTAAACGTTTTGGTTATTTCTTGATGTTTTATCGAGAGCGTAGAGAACTTGGATTTACGTTACTGTATGGAAATTCTGAAGCAGAAGGACGAATACCTCGAATACAAGAGAACATCCAGAAATATTATAAGGCTTTGGCCGTGATTGCACTGGCATTTTTTGCAGCTTTATTTTTAAAGGAATGGATTGATTCTTTCCATACTCCTCAAGCATGTATCGCTTGTCTATTCGACCAGCTGCAAAATTGGTGGGATCGTTTATCTGGCTTGGAGAAAGCGGTCATCATAGGAGGAGCATTTGCTTTGACCTTCCCGCTATTAGGTTTTTGGGCATCAGTAGGTGCGGTTACAACAGGGATTGGTGTGGCTGCTGGTGGACACAATATAGCGGATATTTTACGGAACCCGAAGAAGTTGCTTACACCTGAAACTGCACTGGCAGTTGGGGTTGCTGCTATATTAAGCAGAATTCCCTTTGCAAATGCCTTGAAAAAATTCGGGGATCCCATTGCTTCAAAAATCAAAAAATATTGGGATGATCTAATTGGCAAAAAAGGAAATGATCCTGATCCTCCAGACAAGCCGATAGTTCCTAAGCCCAAAGTAGGCGACTTTACCAACGTTAAAAATATAGAAGACTTCCGGGCAAGATTACCTGAAGATGCCGAACAGCTTCCGTGGAAAGAGATTCCAGGCGGTGCAGCCGAAGGAGAGAAGTATCGTTGGACCGATCAGAGAGGTAATGTGTGGAATACCAGAGCCCATGGACCGGATCCATCGGCACCAGAGGGATCAAATGCTGCAAATGGCTGGATCTATCGGGTAGAAGTGAAGACACCATCAGGTAAATGGACGATGGATTCGCAAGGTAATTTTCATAAAAAGAATGTCTTTAATCCAAATAGTCCGCATTATAGCGAAAGTATTGCCAATGATTCACACATTCCATTCACAGGCTGAAAAAAATTGTAAAGGAGGTTCACAATGGATGTAAGAGGAATTGAAAAGATTTTAAAAGGAAAAGACGAACAAGAAAAGATTGATACTGTTTCCCACTTGTCTGACGTTTTCGAGTCATATAACAAAAACATAGAAAACTTCGATGAGCTGATGGATGTTTTATTGTACTATGCCCTTGCCGAACAAAACCTCGAGGTTAAAGAAGAATTGTTCGATGCCCTATCGAAAGCCGTAACCTATCAAAATATTGAAAGGATTAATTGGGATTCTCTAGAACGACATTTACCTCAGTTACCTTTACCATGTTTGACCACAGCAATCAATATTTTAGGTATGACGCATGATCAGAAATATTTGCCGACGATCAAAACGTACACAAAACATGAGAATGGTGCTGTAAAAGGCGAGGCATATATTGCGCTGAAGGAGATGGAACATAATAGAAGTTGAATAATGTGGATATGAAAAATACATCCTTCCCGCCTCTGTTTTCATTTATATCCTTGTAAGGCAAATCTTCACCTGGCTGTTCATCCCTAAGAATAAAACATCCATAAGGTTATGGGATTACCTATAAAAATGCAAAATTCTCTACAAAACAGTAAAAGGGCTGCCATCAACGAGCAGTCCTCATTTCTTTTCATACAGTACATATCGTGGTGGTTCAGATTCTTCATGCTCTATGAATATTTCATCTGTCTTTGGATTCTGGTAAACGCGCCCGCCATCCAAACACCCATATTCATCGCCTTCCAATGTAAATCCAGTAGGCAGGAATTCAGGCTTGGGGCGTGAAGCTTCCGTTTGTATGAAAAAGTCTGTACTTACATATGTATCGTGATGATACCTTATCCGTTCAGGGAATTCCGTATCGGATGCCAGAAAGATTTCGTCCACATAGTGGAAGAGACCGAATAGACAGAACACAAAAGCAATCAAAAAAGTGATTTTACGAAGCACCAAATCCCCCCTAATCATTTTCCATATTTTTACCATACAAAATACTACAAATTTTTTCAATCATAATTGTACTTTCTTTTAAACAGGAGGGCATTGATGGTTCCACCTATGATCAATGTTAGGGCGGTCAAATAAAGCCAAATCATGAGGATGATGATGGTTTTGACGTTGCCGTAAATGATCGAATATTGACTGAATCGGACATAGACTGAGAAGCCTAACGAAATAAGCTGCCAGATGATTGTCGAGAAAATTGCTCCAGGCAATACTTCGATAAACTTCAGTCTGGCTTTCGGAACAAAGTGATAAAGGACATAAAAGAAACCAAATAAAACAAAGCTCCCGACAATCCATTTCAATGGGCTCCAAAAACTGATGATGAAAGAAAACAACCAGGCGTCTTCATCGATATAACTTAGTACTAGTCGTTCTGCTACAGGAACGAGGACTGATATGACGACAACACTGATAAAAGCGATCGTCAGCAATAATCCTTCCACTAACTGTATGAAGAGAGAGCGTTTGGTCCTTTGTGGGTAACTTTCGTTCAAAATCCGAGAAAAAGATTGGATGGCTATGGATGACAACCAGATCGATGAGAGGAATCCGATGGTAAGCAGGTTCTGTTCCTGATTGGCGAAAATCCCATTGAGCGTATGTCTTAGAAAATGAATCGTCTGCTCAGGAGCATAGGGCTCAACGATATCCAGTACAGAACCAGTATCAAGCGGCAGGTGACCGACTAAAGTGATGACGACAATGAGAAATGGAAAGAGGGACAATAAAAAATAATACGACATTTGAGCTGCAAGGTCGTACATTTTCCGATCTAAGAATTCTCTGTAAAGTGATATTAAAAGCCATTTCAGCGTTTTCATCCAGGATCCCTCATTTTCATCACTACAATTGGTATAACCAACCTGAGGAATTTCATTCGATGAAAGAGGATTTATGCCTTGGACAGCTAAGTATAGAGTTATAGGATCATTTAGATAATGGGGAGGATGTATATGAACGATGATCAGATTTTCGAGCAATTCAGAATGTGGAGGAGTTGGACAGTCGGATCAGTGGAGGGTTTAACAGAAGAAATTATTGATCATATACCAGAGCACCATCGAAACAATATCCGCTGGAATATGGGGCACATATTGGCGGGGTGGGACCACACAGTCTCTCAAACACTTGATATAGAGAGAATGCTGCCACTACAGTACCATGTGATGTTTCCGCGTGAAAGCAGTCCAGCTGATTGGAATGAACAACCGCCATCTTATGAGGAGTTGCTAAAACAATTGAAAGAGCAACCTGATAAAATGATCGAGGTTTGCAGAGGTAAACTGGATCAGCCGTTAAAGGATGAGTTCTTTCATATGAAGACATTAGGAGAAATGTTTCTTTTTCATATGAATCATGAAGCGCTGCATATGTCGACGATCAACATCATCAAACGGGCGGCAAAACACCAACTAGTGAAGTAAAGAGGAAAGGGCTGCCCGAAATGGATAGCCCTTTGCTTTTATAAAGGAAATGAAGCTTAATCTGTTCACTTCAAGATGAGCTAGAAATTTTAACCGGTCGTTCGATATCAAGTGCTGTTGCGATGTGTTCTCCGATTGGAAAACAGGCTGTAGCCGCAGGAGACGGGGCATTGCAGACGTGTGTGCTCCGCTTACTATGAACAAGAAAGAAATCGTCGACGAGTGAACCGTCTGATTTCAGTGCTTGGGCACGGATTCCAGCAGGGGCAGGCTTCAGGTCATCTTCCTCGATCGACGGTATCAACCGTTGTAAACTACGCACGAATGCTCCCTTGTTGAAGGAGCGGACCATCTCCTCGAGACCTTCCTTCCAATAGTTTGAGGCAAGTTTCCAGAACCCAGGATACATCAATGTTTCGGACAAATCCTTCAAAGAGATATCCCGCTTCCTGTAACCTTCCCTTTTAAAACCAAGTACTGCATTCGGTCCAGCTTCGACACCTCCGCCGATCATCCGTGTGAAATGAACGCCGAGGAAAGGGAAGTCGGGATTCGGGACGGGATAGATCAAGTTTCGAACGAGATATTCTTTTTCCGGCTTCAGTTCAAAATACTCGCCACGGAATGGAACGATCTTCAAATCAGGGTTCTGGCCGCTGCGTCTTGCCACACGATCGCTTTGAAGGCCACAGCAGTTAACCAGATGTTTCGTCCTGTAAGTGCTAGAAGCAGTCTCAACTGTAACCTCGTTTGGACTTTCCTTTATATCATTCGCTTCAGTTCCTAGGAAGAGGTCTGCTCCTCGACTTTCCAATACCGTTACGATTGCCGAACAAATTCCAACATAGTCGATGATGCCAGCTTGAGGTACTTTGATCGCTTTGATGCCGTTCACGTATGGTTCTTCCTCTTTCAATTCTGCTTGATCTAATAGCCTGAGGTCCAAGCCGTTTTGCAACCCTCGTTCGTATAAATTGTGCATGACAGTCAATTCGTTTTCATCCGTTGCAACAATCACTTTTCCACATTGTTCATAAGAGATGCCATACTCATCACAGAATGCTGTGAGTTTGCGCCCGCCTTCTTTTGCAAAGCGTGCTTTCAGACTGCCTGGTTTGTAATAGATGCCGGAGTGGATGACGCCACTGTTATGCCCGGTCTGATGTTTTGCCCAGCTGTCTTCTTTTTCGACCACAGCGATTTTCAATGTCGGATTTTTTTGGGTCAGGGCATAGGCAGTAGAAAGTCCGACGATTCCACCGCCGATGATCATGACATCATACATAATCGATCCTCCGTTTCCTTTAACTTGGATTCTGTTAAAAGCCTTTGTTGATATTACATTAAAGAAAGTATAAAATACTTTCTTCAGTATAGGGGCAACTAAGGCTCAGCCTGCGCCAAGGCTTAGCTTTGCCAAGTTTTCTTTAACCGAAATTTACGACACTCCTGCGGGAAAAGCGAGCCAGGCGAGACCCCACAGCGAGGAACTCGCGAGGAGGCTTTCCGATCGCCCGCGGAAAGGGAGTAAATTTCGCGGAAATCAATAATACAAACTAACAGAGCCTAAACTTTTTTAAAATAACCACGTTGACGTAACAGCTCACGATGCAAGTCCGGGTGTTTTTCGAAAGCTGCTCTACCATGGAGCCAGAATGTGTTGTTCAAGACGACGAGATCGCCTACAGGGAGATTCAGCTCTACTACAGCTGTACTATTTTCCATCGATTCAGACATCGATTTCAAATACTCCGCTTGTTCTATTGTATCAGGGCAGGCAAACTGATCGATGAACTGGATGCAAGGTTTGCCGTTATGTTCGAAAAAGGTATCATTGTACACTGTTTGACTGACATTTTTACTTGCAGGAGATTTGTATGGAATCTTTGTCGACGCAATTGGGTGATTGGTGTAATAATCAAGTTCTTCCCAGTCGTCTAAATGCAATAGACGGGATTCACCGTCGATGGCATTTTCTTCGGCAAACTTCATCATCAAGAGCCAATCGCATGGTTCGTTAACGAATGTTCCATCGGTATGGAGGGTGAACAACCGATAAGCCTGGCGGAGGTATGAGTCACTGTTGTCAGTGTCTTTAACGGTAAAACGGGCGTAATACTTTCCAGACATCGCATCGAAATTCACACCGCCGATTAAATGTGTGATTGCTGTGGAGAATTTTACATAATCTTCATCTGAGGAGGTAAGCTTTCCGATTCCAAGGGTGAATCCGCCGAACTCACGGTCATGAAGCACCTCATTGATTACCTTTGAAAACTCCTCTCCAAGCACCTGTTTCAAATCTTTCGCGATAACATAGCGCATGTACGGGATGTACTCTAGTTGCTGGGAGATCGTATTGCGATGTTTTTCCAAAAAGGCTGTGACAGCTTCGTCCTTCAATTCGATGTGATAAAGACGCTCGGACTGCGGGTGTTGCACTACGCTGAAATTCTCATAAGACTTCACTAAATCGGTTTTAACCATGCTCATTGCAATTCCTCCTTCAATTTTGCGGCGGTATTCGCCAGTAATTTGAGGTCTCAGCATCTAAAGAAAACTTGGCTCAGTCAAGTCATCGGCGATGGCTGAGCATCTGCACTTACATTGAAGAAAATATTTTATACTTTCTTCAAATGAAAAAAAGCCAGCAATATCTCCAAGAGGAAGATATCACTGGCTTTATCTACGTCTGGCTTCCGGAAGAGAAGTCCAATAGATTTTACAGTGTCGTATTCATGTTCTTTTGTCAGTAAATTCACCGAACGGGAAAGGGGAAGCCTTTCTCCAGGTGATTTATTCAATATCTTACAACCATATCAGAACAATGTCAACCAAGTGTTTGCATTTAAAGAAGGTATAACTTTCTTCGATAAAAGTGTAAACTATGGCTCAGTCTGCGTCAGGGCTTGACTTTGCCAAGTTTTCTTTAAATTATGGGATTATTTTACGACATGTGGTGTCTGATACTGCTTGTAAGCATCACGTACTGCAGCCAATAGCGCTGGTTTCGCTTTTCCGTAATAGTGGTTTTCGATTTCTTTTTCAATCAGTTGAATCCCATCACGTAAGCTGAAACCTTTCAACAAATTACCCAGGTAGGATTGCGCATGGTCGGTGGCAAGCGTACAATCCGCCCAAACAATCACACCATACGTATGATCGACCTCAATCGTAACTGTTAATGTTTCATGCAAATCACTGACCGCCATTCCATTTGGCAAGCGGGCATGTCCTGCGAGCATTTTCGTATTCGGCATTTTCTTCTCCTCCTATTGATTCCTTATTCGATCGATTTCATCGACCAACTCTTTCCCAAGTATCGGTTCCAGTTTTGAATAGATGGGATCGAGCATTTCCATCCAAGCTTTACGTTCATCTTTGGTCAACAGATGTATATGAATCGATTCATCACGCTTAAGCTGACGGATCTGTCTGTCATTGATTTCAATGGCGTGGCGACTGATCCAAGAAGTCGTTTCACTCATCGCTTCCTTCATTTCTTCGTGGATCTCAGGAGGTAATTCATCCAAAAGATCCTTGTTGATGAGGATGATATTGCTCATGATCGCGTGATTGCTTACAGTGAGGTAGTCTTGTACTTGATAAAGCTTTCTCGTGTATATATTAGACACCGTGTTTTCTTGTCCTTCTATAAAATTAACTTCTAGATCTCGGTAAATCCTGTTAAAGTTCACGACGCTTGTACTAGCGCCTAAAAAGTTGAATTGTCCTTTGATGATCGGACTATCCATGATCCCGAAATGCATCCTTTTGAAATCGGAAGGGTATTTGACGAACTTCTTATCGGTCGTCACCTGTTTATAGCCTCCGAACCAGAAATCCAGCCCCTTCATATGCTCATCCTCAATATCCTTTAATAGCCGGGAACCAATTTTCCCATCATAGGCTTCTTTTACAAGATCATGAGTTGTAAAAACAAATGGAAGGTCAAGTATTTGGAATCTAGGGTATTCTGCGGTTAGCTCTGAGATGGAGGGTGCAATCATCTGGACATTCCCTTCCCGTAACGCACGCAATTGCTCCTCCTCATTGTAAAGGACAGCATTTGGATAAATTTCTACTTCGACTTGATGGTCGGTCCTTTCCTCAAGACGTTTGGCAAAATATCTTGCAGCCTGTCCTTGTGGGGAGTTTTCCGAATAGATATGGCTGAACTTGATTGTGATTCGATCCTTTAAACCGTTCTGTTCATCATCAAATTCCTTTGAACCCGCAGACGTGGAAAAATCGAAGCCGACGAAGACGGCTGTCACGATTCCGATTGTGATCAACAATGCAACCCAAATAATGGTCTTCATCAAGCCTCACCTCCGGGCAATCCTTTTCAATAGTGTATCACAATCGCTTTCTCATGGTACAATATTGATAATTTACAAGGGAGGATGAGGACTGATGTCATTACAACGTTTACCAATCCGTTGGAAGATTACAATTCTATCATTCGGCATCGTCCTATTTTCCCTACTTATCGGTGGAATCATTTTGACTGGTAACATCTATGAGATGAAAGAACGGGATCTTAGTCATCGGTCTCTATTGACTGCTAGGACAGTGGCGAATTTGCCTGAAGTGCAATCTGGTGTGACCGAGTCGAGAGGCTGGATTGAAATCAACCCGATTGTCGAGCGGCTCCGGACAATCAATAACGCTGACTATATCGTCGTCCTTGATATGAACCGAATCCGTTATTCCCATCCAAACGAAGACATGATCGGTACTGTGTCTTCCGGAAAGGATGAAGGGCCTGCATTCGCAGAACATAGCTATACATCCAAAGCCGAGGGGGAACTTGGTACGGCTGTAAGGGCGTTCGTACCAATCATGAATGAACAAAAAGAGCAGATCGGGACTGTAGTCGTCGGTATCATTCAGCCGACTTTGTGGGAAGTCCTTGGTGAGTTGAAACATCAGATGGCCGTCATCGCTGTATTGACCTTATTGTTCGGTATTATCGGTTCATGGTTGCTGGCAAGACATTTGAAACAGGAAACCTTCCAACTCGAACCTTATGAAATTGTGAGACTTTTAAAAGAACGAACAGCAACGTTGCAGGCGATGAATGAAGGGATCATAGCCATAGATAGAGACGGAGGCATCACGGTTTTCAACGATAAAGCGAAAAAGATCCTTAACCTGGAAGAAGAGGTGGCTGGTGTTCACATTGATGAAATCATTCCAGAATCCAAGCTGAACGAGGTGTTATCAGATGGAAAGAGTATGTATAGAGAAGAGATCAGGATCAATGAGAAAATTATCATGAGCAGCCGTGTACCGATTCTGGTTGATGGTGAAATTGTTGGAGCGGTAGAAGTGTTCCAGGATCGGACCGAAGTGACTTCAATGGCAGAAGAGCTTACCGGGGTCAAGGCATTTGTCGATGCTCTTCGCGTGCAAAACCATGAGCATATGAACCGGCTTCACACCATCGCTGGGCTCATCCAGTTGAACGAAAATGATAAAGCTCTCGACTTCTTGTTTGAAAATCAAGAAGAACAGCAAACACTTACGAAATTTTTATCAAAACAGGTCAAGGATGAAAGTATCGCAGGTCTCTTGCTGAGTAAAATCAGCAGGGCTAAAGAGCTTGATATCGAGTTGACAATTTCTCCGGAAAGCTGTTTGAAATCATTTCCTGGACTTTTGGACAGACACGATTTCGTATTGGTTTTGGGAAATCTGATCGAAAATGCCTTTGATGCTTTCACTGGGATTGAACGGGATACGAAACTAGTTGAAGTCCATCTTTCACAATCCGACGATCAACTGTATCTGTCAGTAGAGGACAATGGGAAAGGAATGACGGACGAGGCCCAGGCGAGCATGTTTACGAAAGGGTATACGACCAAAGGCAACAATGGATCGGGGATCGGTCTTTACCTCGTCAAAAATGTGATTGAGAAAGGCGAAGGTTCTGCCCGGGTGAAAAGTATCCATGGAGAAGGAACGAGTGTTGAACTGATATTTCCGATGAAACCAGGAGGGATTGCACATGAACAAGTATCCGGACATTAACGTTTTGTTGATTGAAGATGATCCTATGGTCCAAGAGGTTAACAAACAATTCATTGAACGCGTCGATGGGTTCAAGGTGATCGCCACTTCTGGTAATGGAAAAGATGGGTTGGAACTCGCAAAATCATTACAGCCCAATTTGATTCTCCTCGATATTTTCATGCCGGAAAAAGATGGTCTTGATCTGATGAAAGAGCTGCGTGCACAGCAGTTGAACATCGATGTCCTTGTCATAACGGCTGCCAATGACAAGGATACGATTCGGATGATGTTGCTGAACGGAGCCATTGATTATATCATCAAGCCATTCAAATTCACGCGTATCAAGAAGGCACTAGAAAAATACCGCTTGATGCATAGTGAATTGTCTGAAACCGGAAAAATTGGTCAAGAGGATCTTGACCGATTGATCAAAATTACAGATGATTTCCGAGTTTCAGGTGTGAAATCCGATGAAGAGCTGCCGAAGGGACTCAATCACCAGACATTGAAGCAAATTTTGCAGTATTTAAGTAAGCAAGAAACTTCTCTCTCAGCGGAAGAAACAGCAGATGGAGTAGGGATTGCAAGAGTCACAGCCCGGCGATATTTGGATTACCTGGGCAAGATGGGGAAAGTCGAGCTCGATGTCCAGTACGGCGGAGTCGGGCGCCCAATCAACCGCTACAAGTTAGTGGAAAAAGTGAGGTATTGAACATAGTGGTTACGTTTGAGAAACTATATGAAACGATTAAAGCGGTCGCCACTCGTTTTCCAAAAGTGGAAGAGCATGTGGATGGATTCGGCCACACATCCTTCAGAGTAAAGGACAAACCTTTCGTAATCTTAGGAGAAGATAAAGAGCATCCTTCCCTTTCAATTAAAACCCTGAAGTCGACACAGGAATTGCTGATTCAACAGCCTGGATATCGTAAATCAGCATATATCGGGCAACATGGATGGACGACCTTCCCCCTCGAGGAAGTAGATTGGGATGAAGTAGCAGACTATCTCCTTGAAGCTTATTATCGAGCAGCCCCAAAGCGATTGCATGAACAAGTGCAAATAAATCGAAAATGAGTGGTTTTAATAGTTTGTGTGTAATGTTGATTTTTTATAGAAAATTGCATGAAGCGAAATTTGCGACACTCCTGCGGGAAAAGCGAGCCGAGCGAGACCCCACAGTCTTTTTAAAGGATCTCCGACTATAATAAGGACCTTCGACTAAATTCCACCACGTCCTGTGGTGAACGTCGAAGCCAGCAGAAGGAAGGCTTCTAAGAATTTTCATCACAGACACGAAAATGATTTCATTTTTTTTGTGTTGACATCCTGTGCGAGTAAGGAGGTTTGCGGAAGTAGGTTTATGCAGGGAAGTGATGTCTAGCTTAGCGACCAGTCACTTGGATCACTTCAAACTTCCTGCGGCGGCGACAGCATCCTCGTCAGTTTTCCAGTGACCTACGTGCCTAACCGGGTCGCCTCCGCTTTTCTCTTGCCCGCGGAAAGGGAGTGAATTTCGCAAATATCAACAATTACGAATAATCGTTTAAAGTAAAACAAGGCGGTGGATATTTATGAAATTTGGAACAGTAGGAACGAGCTGGATTACAGAATCGTTCATCGATGCGGCTGAAAAAAGCGGGAAAATGACGTTGAATGCCGTGTATTCACGATCACATGATAATGCCAGGAAAATGGCTGATACCTATCATGCTCCATATGCTTATGATGACCTCGAGAAGATGGCAGCCAATGAAGAAATCGAAGCTGTCTACATTGCATCTCCAAACTCCCATCACTATGATCATGCCAAGCTCTTTTTGAAGCAAAAAAAGCATGTCATTTGTGAAAAGCCGATTTTCTCTAATACGGCTGAATTGGAAGAAGCCTATCAAATTGCGGAAGAAAACGGTGTGTTTTTGTTCGAGGCAATGAGAAACATTCACTCACCGAATGCGAAAATCCTAAAGCAGCAGGTAGAGAAGGCTGGAACTCTCCGAAGTGCAATGTTCCATTACCTCCAATACTCCTCACGCTATGATTTGTTTTTAAAAGGAGAAAGACCCAACATCTTTTCACCTGAATTTTCTGGTGGAACACTAGTGGATCTTGGTGTATACCCGATCAGTCTAGCAGTCTATCTATTCGGAGAACCTGAAAACGTATCTTACCATCCGGTCATGTTGGAAAGCGGTGTTGATGGGAGTGGCACACTGGTCATGGAGTATGATGGATTCGTGTGTACAATCCTTTGTTCAAAAATTTCACATTCATTCATTTCATCGGAAATCCAAGGGGAAGATGTTTCGCTCGTTCTTGATCATGTAGCGCCAGTCAACAAGATTTCGTTGGTTGATCGGAAGACCAACGAAAGCGAAAGACTAGGAGAATCCCTTTATGACAATGACATGATTTATGAAATAGAGGAATTCACAAAAATTATTGAAACGAATGATAAAGAGGAATACCGGAAATTGGCTGATCTAAGCCGAAGTGTGTTGAGGATCACGGAAAGCGCTAGAAAGCAGAACAACATCGTATTCGGAACGGAAAAATGATCAATCTGGGGATGGAAATCTGTTCTTAGACATTTAGCGGACACCAGTGCTCTTATTTGCTTGAAAAAACAGGATTTACAAAAAATAGCGGACACCAGAGTTCTTATTTCCTTCAAACCCTTGAAAATCAGCCGTATTATGGATAAATAACGGCTGTGATGTCCGTTAAAGCTTCATAACATCGTTTTTTGTCACAAATAACGGAACAGATGTCCGTTAAGTTTTTCATGAAGTGGGGAGGTCCAAAAGGACGCCCCTTTTTTGATTCGGCTGTTTTCTAAAAGTTTGTTGGAATGGATGGTTATCCTTTGATATAGTGACCGATAAAAAACTGTATGCAGTGGAAATATACGAGACTCCTGCGGAAAAAGCGAGGCAGGCGGGACCCCACAGTCTTTTAAAGGATCTTCGACTATAATAATGAACTTCGACTAAATACCACCACGTCCTATGGTGAACGTCCAAGCTAATGGAATTGTTAAAAAACTACATTTTTACTAAAAGAGTTTTGTTTATCACCGAACCGATCTCAAGAGCGTTTTTTAATCTTGGGAATGAAACGTTTCAACCAATCAGTTTTCACCACTCAATATAGTTATTTGCATTTATTATTGGTATATCGGTATTATCTTTATTTTCGAAAAATTGCTACAAAAGTAATGTTTACGCTTACATACAATGACGGTATAATTTTTATCGAAACGTTTCACCTAATGACATTCGAACACTATAACTTATTTTAAAAGGAGAGTGCGTATGAAGAAGCTATTGTCAGTCATCGTAACAGCCGTACTATTAACAAGTTTGTGCATTCCATGGGGTTCACAGACGGAAGCATCTCCAGATGGAACGGAAGTTGCTCGTGATCAAGAGCTGAAGGCAATCGCCAAACAGACCTACCGTTATTTCGAAGACTTCACAGACAAATCCACAGGATTACCTTATGATGCTGTTCGAGTGGATGGTGAGGTTGATACGAAGGAATACACTTCACCAACCAACATCGGAATGTATTATATGAGCACGATCGCAGCAGATGAGCTTGGAATCATTTCTGAAGATGAAGCGGTTGCAAAGATCGAAAAATCACTCCAAACATTGAAAAACCTGGAAAAATGGAACGGTCTTTATTATAACTGGTATTTCACTGAAGATGGTTCGCTAATGAAGGATTGGGGACAATTCATCTCCACAGTGGATAATGGCTGGCTTTCGGCAGGGCTAGTCGCAGTCGGACAAGCCTATCCGGAATTAAATGATCAGACAAGCAAGCTCGTAGAAGAAATGGACTACACGCAATTGTACGACACTGAAGTCGGACAAATGTGGGGCGGTTATGACGTAGCGAAAGGGGAAATGACTGCCCATCATTATGGAACCTTCTATACTGAACCGCGTGTTGCAAGCTATGTTGCCATCGGTAAAGGAGACGCACCGAAAGCACACTGGTGGAAGATGGAACGGACACCGCCAGCAGAATACGACTGGCAATCGCAAATACCAGAGGGATATACAGAAACCTATGATGGGGTGGAAGTATTTGAAGGGCACTACACGTATAAGGGTGAAAAGTTCGTTCCGAGCTGGGGCGGAAGCATGTTTGAAGGCTTGATGCCATCACTCGTTTTAAAAGAAAAAGAGCTCGGAAAAAATGCACTCGGTTTGAACAACAAGCGCCACGTAGACCTCCAAATTGAATACGCGCAAGAGCAAGGCTATGACGTCTGGGGGATGTCCCCAGCAGCTACACCGGATGGATACTCAGAATTTGCGGCAACACCTTTGGGCGTAATGGGGTATGAAAAGGACCATGTCGTCACTCCGCATGCAACCTTCTTAGGATTAGAATATGCGACAGATGAAGCGATGAAGAACATCCATAAGTTGAAGGATATGGATGCGTACAGTAAATATGGATTCCTTGATTCCGTCAACGCTGAAACAGGGGAAATTACACAAGCGTACCTTGCACTCGATCAGGGAATGATTATGGTTTCAATTGCGAATTTCCTGAAGGATGGTGTAGTCCGTGACTATTTCCACAGAGATGAAATCGGCAAGAAACCAGAGGAATTGTTGATTAAGGAAGAGTTTTCAATCAAGTAAACAACATTGTAAGAATGGGGCTGACCCAATTGAGGTCAGCCCCTTCCTCTTTACATTTAGGCTTTGTTAATCTTCGAAATTCACTCCCTTTCCGCGGGCGAACCGTGAGCCTCCTCACGAACTGGGATAGTTCGCTACGGGGTCTCATCTGGCTCGCTGTTCCCGCAGGAGTATCGTGAATTTCGTTTTTAAAATCAACAACGAAAATTAACAAAGCCTTCTAAAAGGAATGATAAATTCTAAAGTCAACTAAGTAGACTAACAAAGCCTACATTTAAAGAAAGTATAAAATACTTTCTTCAATAAAAGTGTAACTATGTCTCAGCCTTCGAAGGCTTGGCTTCGTCAAGTTTTATTTGAAAGTTCCTATCACGATCGCTTTCCGGTCCTCCACCATCATTTTTCCTTTCGCGAAGACCATTTCGATCTCAAGTGTATCTTTGTCCAAAAGGACGAGGTCAGCATCAAAACCAGCTTCGATTTTTCCTTTACGATGCAATTTAAGGATGTGTGCAGGGTTTGAAGTAATCACTTTCAGCGCAGTCTCCAATGGTATGTCTTTTTTTTGGACCGCCTCTTTTACCGCAGCAAACAAACTCGATACCTTTCCGACTTTAAGACCTTTAAGCTCTCCGTCAGGACTGAAATCAGGTAAGCTTCCTTGAGCATCGGACGTGAAGGTGATCTGCTCGATCGGCACTCCTGCATCAAGCATGCGTTTCAGACCGTTGCTGCATCGGACTTCTCCTTCCTCGTGAAATTGCGGGATCGTACTTGTCGTAAAATCGACATAACCGCCTTTTTTGGCATATACGATTCCAGCTTCAAACAGATGTTCATTCCGATTGATGTGAGTAGGGTAAAACTGCTTAATCGGAAGGTCTGTTGTGTCGATCACATCTTCAAGAATTTTGAGGCAATCATGGCTGTCACCGACATGGACGTTGACGATGCCTGCTTTTCCAGATAAAATGCCTCCGTTTCGAGCTTGTGACGCGATCCGTGCTAACTCTTCAACGGTAGGCTGTGATGAACGATGGTCTGAGATCGCGATTTCACCTGCCCCGATGATCTTATCGACAAGGATGATGTCGTCCTCGATTTTTCCAGTCAATGTTTTGACAGGGACTTGATAGGACCCGGTCTGAACATAACAGCTGATCCCTTCTTCTTCAAGGGCTCTTGCTTTTGCGACCAGGCTGGCCATCGTGCGCGTCGTCCCATCCGTCCCGATCACACCGACCAGTGTTGTTATTCCAGCTAGGGTTGCATCAGTCAACATGATTTCAGGGGTCCGTGTTTTATAGCTTCCTTCTCCACCGCCGCCGATGATATGGACGTGGGAATCGATGAATCCAGGGACGACAATCTTTCCTTCAGCATCGATTACCTTCGTGTTTTGTGAAAAAAAGCCATCCGGCACTTCAATTTGGTCATTAATGAACCCGATTTTTTCATCAACAATCAAGAGATCTTTTTTTCCTAGATACCCTGGAGCGTAAACTTCCCCGTTCCGAATTAACGTCAACATCATGCTGGCCCCTTTCTATGTAACGATTTACCATTATTATAGCTTATCAAAAACGAACACGCTTTACTCAGGTGAAAACTCACCCGGATGAGTTTTTTCGCACTTAAAAAAAGTATAGAAATACTTTCTTCAGTATAAGTTCAACTGAGGCTCAGCCTGCGCCAAGGCTTGGCTTTGCCAAGTTTTCTTTATATTGGATGGAGACCGCCCTAGAATTATCTACAAAAATAAGGGTGCAAATACCAAAAAATAAGAAAATATATACAAAAATGCTCCCACTCCCGCTGTGACCAAAATGACCAAAATGTCCAATATGTTCTAAATATTCAAAAATGTTTGTGAAAACGCTACCATTAGGACAACGATTCTTTGGGAGGGAATACACTTGAAAAGAAAACTCATATTTACATTCATACTAGCCCTATCCATGTTGATAGCGGCATGCAGCAATGGTTCCGGAGGAGACGGCGAATCCGACGGTGGTTCGGGTGATGCTCAATCAATCGTCTTTGGAACAGGTGGTACATCTGGTGTCTATTATCCGATCGGTGGAGCCTTGAAGCCGATTTTTGAAGAAAGCGAAAATGTTGCGAACGTCACGGTTGAATCGACAGGTGCATCAGTAGCAAACATCCAGAATATCCAGGATGGCCTTAACCAGATGTCAATCGTCATGAGTGATGTAGCGTATGATGCGATCAATGGGGAAGGGCAATTCGATGGAAATAAGGTCGAAATCACTGCAATGGCAGGCATGTACCAGAACGTCGTCCAGGTGGTTGCTCTGAAAGGAAGCAACATTGAATCAATTGAGGACCTTAAAGGTAAAAAGGTCGGAGTTGGACAAGTCGGTTCTGGTGTTGAACAAAGTGCGAAGAAAGTACTTGAATCCGCAGGGCTGACATATGATGACCTTTCGAAAGTGACGCATACAGGTTATGCGGACAGCGTTCAGGAGATGAAGAACGGGAGCCTTGATGCGGCTTTCTTTACATCCGGAGTTCCGAACAGCAACATTACCGATCTTATGCAGCAGACCGACGTGAATTTTGTCGAGATAAAAGACGATCTCGCATCCAAACTCACGGAAAAATATCCGTTCTATAAAGAATATACAATTAAAGCCGGTGATGAGGCAGCATATGGTTTAGAAGAAGAAGTGAAAACAGTCGGGATCCAAAACATGATCATCGTTCCACCAGATTTGAGTGAAGACCTTGTTTATGATTTGACAAAGCGTTACTACGAATATCTCGGTACCGATGGAGTTGCGGTTGGTGCATTGAAGCAGCTAGACCGGGATGAAATTGCTAAAGGGTTGATCGTCGACCTTCACCCTGGTGCGAAGAAGTTCTATGAAGAACAGGGCATCACTGAATAGAACGAGGAAGAAGGGCATCACGGAGGTGCCCTTTTTTTACAATGAGGATTCGATCCTTTCTGATGGCAGCGATTATCATCGGAATCGCCTTGTCATGTACGCCCAAGACATTCCTCATCCTCAAAACAGATACCGATATCAAAGCAATACTACCAGCTGCAGCAGAAAGCTCGTTTACGATCCAATGGCAGCACTCGGTTGAAAAGGAATTATGGGAAGAATTTTTCAAAGTGAAAGAAGATGCCATATACATTGAAGGAACTCGATTCAAGACTTTCGGTGCTGGAGTGCCCAGCAATGCAGGCAATGATACGTATATAAAAGATGGGTGGGTGCATATGGTCGGTATCGATCGTAAAATCGGCAACGAATTGCGGGTACGTACCGGCAAAACGACCGCACATAAGTTCATTGCCGGTGAAAATAGCATCGATATGGCTGAACCCGGTGCATCCTACATCATCGAAACAAGAACCATGCCGGTTATCCAAGCATGGTCACAAAAACTTTTACTCGTTGTGAGGTGAGATCATGGCAGAAGAAATGAAAGATGTCGTAGAAAAATACGACCGGGAAAGCAACATCAGGACCTCTATCGCAAAACCGGTGTTATGGTTCATTACAATAGCAGCCGCTACACTTTCCATTTTCCATTTATACACGTCCTATGCAGGTGCACTTGTTGACGTCAAGCAACGGAGCATCCATCTTTACACATTGATGACCATCGGGTTCCTCTTATATCCTATCTTGAAGAAGAAAGGAAAAGGAACCGTACCGATTTTTGATTACGTTACGGCTGGTCTCTCTATGTTTGTCGGAATCTACATGATTATGACAGCAGAACGGATCATCCAGACCGGTGGCCGCATCAATGATACCGATTTTTATGTCGGAGTATTGGCGCTCATCCTTTTGCTTGAGCTGACAAGGAGGGTCACGGGGTGGGGACTCGTCATTTTAGGACTTGGCTTCCTGGCCTATGGATTCCACGTCAAGCTGTCAATCTATCCGGAGCTGACTAGTCCCGTCGTTTTGAGTGTGTCCAAACAAATCATCGCTCAACTCGTCTATATTACCGAGGGTGTGTTGGGAACCGCAATCGGCGTATCGGCTTCTTATATCATTCTTTTTATTTTATTCGGCGCTTTTCTAGGAAAGTCCGGTATGGGTCAGCTGTTCAACGATCTCGCCTTAGCTGTAGCAGGGCATACGAAGGGCGGGCCGGCGAAAGTTGCTGTGCTTGCGAGCGGATTCCTCGGTTCAATCAATGGCTCAGCGATTGCGAACGTCGTGACGACCGGAACGTTTACAATCCCACTCATGAAAAAGATCGGGTATAAAAGAGAGTTTGCTGGAGCCGTAGAAGCCGCAGCCAGCGTCGGTGGACAAATTCTTCCACCGATTATGGGGGCTGCAGCCTTCATCATGGCAGAAAACCTCAACATCCCTTATACGAGGGTCATTCTGGCTGGTATCATCCCTGCATTGCTTTTTTACATCGGGATTTTGTTGCAAGTCCACTTCCGAGCTTCGAAAAGGGGATTGAAAGGGATTCCGAAAGCAGAACTTCCACGCGTGAAGGAAGTCATGGTTGAACGCGGACATCTCTTGATTCCGATGTTCATCCTTTTGTACCTGCTATTCTCAGGAAAGACACCCTTTTTCGCGGCCTTCTGGTCGATCATCGCCACCGTCATCATCGCTGGTTCTTCACGGATGCTTGGGGTCATGTCAGCCGTTTCTCTCGGATTGATTTTCGGACCAGTGCTGAATGGTGGGACGTTGCGTGGCGACTGGTGGGAACTTGTGCTCATCGTTGCGATTCCTGCTGCGATCAACGTGTGGCGGAAGTTTTTAAAAATTAAAGCAGACGAAGTGGGAATCAAGGATTGTGTTGAAGCACTTGAAAATGGGGCAAGGACGACAATCCCGGTTGCACTCGCATGTGGTGCTGTTGGAATTGTAGTCGGTATTGCTTCTTTAACTGGTGTAGCACTTGAAATCGCGAACAGCATCGTCAGCATTGGGGCAGCAGTTGATAGTCCGCTTATCCAGTTGCTTATCACGCTCGCCTTGACAATGGTCACTTCGATCATCTTAGGAATGGGATTGCCGAGTATCCCGACGTATATCATCACAAGTACGATGGCGGCACCTATCCTATTGCAATTACCGCTATTCCAGGAATTGACCGGAAACACTGCGAATGCTGTATTCGTTGCGCATATGTTCGTGTTCTATTTCGGGATTTTTGCGAATATCACACCTCCTGTTGCGCTTGCCGCATTTGCTGGCGCTGGCATCAGTGGAGGAAATCCGAACAAGACAGGTGTACAAGCGATGGTCCTTGCGATTGCAGGCTTCATCGTACCGTTCATGTTCGTTTTTTCACCGGAAATGTTGATGATAGAAGCCAATATTACAACTGTTCTACTCATTACAGTCACATCGTTACTCGGTGTATTCCTGTTATCAGTCACAGTAGAAGGATACATCAATGAACGTGTACCCGGATGGCTGCGGATCATTACTTGTGTCGGAGCATTGCTGTTGATTTATCCTGGGGTGATTACGGACCTGATTGGGCTTGGTGCTCTGATCCTACTCATCGTCACTGTCTTTTTGAAAAAAACGACTTCGTCTGAAACGCCGCTTTCAGCAAAATAAACAGGGGGTGGAAAAATGCGTTTGGCAACAATCTTGCTAGGGGATAAAGAAAGGGCTGCCGTCCTCGTAGACGAAAAGGTGATCGTACTAGCAGACATCAACCGATACTTGAACCTTGATCATCCTGAAACCTTGTTTGAATTGATTCAACCAGAAGCATTGGCGACATTCGGAAACTGGTGGGGCTCCGTCGATGTAGGACGGCTGGGTGCCGATCTCGGTCATCCGATTGAGGGCGTGGAGTTTGGACCGCTTTACCGTCATCCGCGGAAGATCTGGGGAATCGGACTCAACTATGTCGAACACGCTTCAGACCTGCATGAAAAAGCACCTTCATCAGAGCCGGCAAGTTTTATGAAGCCTGATACGACAATTATTGGTCCTCGGGATCAGATTGAAATTCCGAACCAATCGGAGCGGACGACAGCAGAAGCAGAGTTAGGCGTCATCATCGGTAAAACGTGTAAAGATGTTTCCGAGGGGGAGGCAGAGTCCTATATCGCCGGGTATACAACCATCATCGATATGACAGCGGAAGATATTTTACAGGTAAACCCGAGGTACTTGACCCGTTCGAAAAGCTTCGATACGTTTTTCAGCTTCGGACCTGAGTTCGTTACCGTTGATGAAATTGAGGATCTGTCTGAGTTGGAAGTGTCGACGGTGATCAATGGGGGCATCCATCGTAAAAACAAGGTGCAGAACATGACGTTCAACCCGCATCATCTCGTCAGCTTCCATTCGAAAGTGATGACGCTTCTCCCAGGAGACATCATTTCAACCGGCACGCCTGGAGCAGTCGTCATTCAGGATGGAGATATCGTCGAATGCCATATCGATGGATTCCGCCCGCTCATCAATCCTGTCAAAGACTTAAAGGGAAGAAAGGAAGAAAGCGAACATGGATCTACAATTGAAAGGTAAGAGTGTGATCGTAACCGCCGGAAGCAAGGGACTGGGGAAAGCAACGGCGTTGGAATATGCTAGAGAAGGCGCGAATGTCCTCATCGCAAGTCGGAATGAAGAACAGCTCCAATTGGCGAAGAAAGAAATTTTCCAGGAGACTCGCAATGAAAACGTCGATTATGCCATTTGTGATATCACGGATTATGAGCAGATCAAAAATCTAGTCAACACTGCTGTTGAAAAGAATGGGACGGTTGATGTACTGATCAACAACGCTGGCGGCCCACAGGCAGGACGTTTTGAAGACATGCGGGATGAGGACTGGCAGAAATCATTTGAGCTCAACTTATTAAGTTTCATCCGGCTGATTCGTGAGGTGCTTCCGCACATGCAAAAGCAACATAGCGGCCGTATCATCAATTTTGCTTCATCATCAATTAAACAGCCGCTTGATAACCTGATCCTCTCGAACACGTTCCGGGCGGGAATCGTCGGCCTCGCGAAAAGTCTCTCACAGGAGCTTGCTGAGCATCAGATCCTCATCAATACGGTAGGACCTGGACGTATCGGTACGGATCGGGTCGCTGAGCTTGATGATATCCGGGCAGGACAGCTTGGTATTCCATACGAAGAGCATGTGGAGAATACGGAAAAGAAAATTCCGCTTCAACGATATGGGACACCAGAAGAATTTGCGAGAATGGTCGTCTTTCTTGGATCAGGAGCAAACACCTACGTCACAGGACAATCCTTCCTTGTTGACGGCGGCATGGTCAAAGCTTTATAAATGATAGAGTGGAGGACAATTTTGAAAATTGTCTTCCTTTTTTTGCACTTAAAGAAAGCATAGAAATACTCTCTTCCGTATAAGAGCAACTCAGCCTGCGATGAGGCTTGTCCTTGCCCAGTTTTCTTTATTTGGAAGAACTTTGTTCGCTCCTTTTCCTTGGGCGCTCTGGATGGATGTGAGCTCGATCGTTCATCCCTGGAGGGTCTTGCGGACTCATTTTTCGGCAGAAGTGTCTCGAACTTCAGTTAAAATGGAAAGGGCTGTCCTAAAAGGGAAGTGTCGGTACCATCAACACAACATTTTTGGAGCAAAACCACGATTTTTCTTCAAAATGTTGCTAAATTTAGGAGCGACTCAGACACTATTTAACCAGCCCATCAGCATTTTGTGTTAGCGGCTTTGGGGGAAGGCGATTATTCACTGCCTCACTCCGTTATCTACAAAACTTAAGGGATAAATGCAAAAAAAAAATGAAATTACCTACAAAAATCCAATTTTATCTACAAAACAAGAAATTACCTCCAAAAACAAAAAAGAGTGACCTACTTAAGGCCACTCAAACAGGTTAAACTGCAAGCAGGTACTCCTTCACGCTTTCCGCAAACCGGTCTGGAGCTTCATAATGCGGTGCATGACCACACTCCTCAATATGTAAAATCTCCCAACCTACTTCTCTCCAAAAACTCCAGTCCCTCTAATTTTTTCACTATGATTCCTTATATTCAGGACGACGAGCCCGCTCCCAAAATAGAGCACTGAGCTCATATAATAGATGATATTGATGGTCAAGTAGTCTGCGAGATAGCCCCCTGCGATAATTGCAAACGCTGAGAAGATCGACGTCCAGAAATGGTAGTTTCCGATCTTTACCCCGCGTTCCGTACCATCAGTAAACTCCGCAATCATGATCTTCTCTCCGTGTTTTTGGAGGGCACCGAACATTCCGAGAAAGAGCTGGATGACATACACCTGCCCAATACTTGAGACATGCGGGAAAATCAAGAGAACGGTTGCCATCCCCCAGGCGTTCACGAGTAAAAACAGCCGGTGATCGATACGGGAGGACAATTTGCCTATGACTGGATGAAGAAGGGCGGAGCTTAACCCGAAAAGTCCATAAGATAGTCCGAATTGTGCAAAGCTCGACCCGACATTTTTAATGAACAGGATATAGAAGGGGAAAATGAGACTGCTAGCAAAAAACACGCTGCTCTGTGAAATGACCAATCCTTTTAACTTCGCTTCATTCATTGGTTATACTCCTCGTAAAAAAAGTTGGTGAACCGTTCATCCGGATCATACTGTTTTTTCTTTTCAAAGAACTCTTCTGTTCGTGGGTACGCACGCAGCATTTGCGCTTTTGTAGGGTATGGCATGTACGGTAAGTAATAGCTGCCATCATGCGCAAGCGTCAACTCGATCATTTTCTGCACGATCGCTTCCGTTTTCATCTGTTCTTCCTTAGACAATCCCTGGTTGATCAGGAGGACCAGCGCGAACATCTCCTCATCGGAATAAGACAATACCGGTCCTTCATCATGGTTTACGTACCGTACTGTAATGTTCAAAAGGTTGAGTTCGTCCTCAGACAAAACGCTTCGCAAATCATCGATGTAATCTGCGAATGCATCGACTGGGACGAAATATTCTTGAAGAACGTCGTTGTCGTTTTCAGCCTCGTATTCAAGAAACTTCGATTCGCTGCGCATTACGTTATTTCGTGAAATCAAATCACCATTCGTTTGTAAAAAGTATTCCTTCTGCAGCTTCCAGAACGTATTCTTCGCCCAATCGAAATCGCGCGCCATTCCTAAAGCGAATTTAGAGACAGCCATCAAACGTTCATCTTTCAATTCATTATGGTCTTGTAAGGATGCTCCTCGAGGTGCACGTTCATAGTTTGTTACGTACATCTCGGTCAAAAAGGAATCAGGAGCTGTCGAAATTCGAGCAAGATGCATTTTCGCATCCGGATTGTGGATGACGTTCGCCTTGAAGTAATCGCTATATTCTTTGTAATCCAGTGTTTCTGTGTTCATTTCATAGATCTCGTCATCAGTCAGTTGGAGCTCAACATCCAGGATTACACCGAACAATCCATATCCGCCGAGTGCCAGGTAAAAAAGCTCGCTGTTTTTCTCGCGGCTGACATTTATGATCTCTCCATCCGCATTCAAGATCCGGAAAGAATTGACCGTACTGATTAGCGATCCCTCTCGTATGTCACGTCCATGGGCATTGACGCTGATTGAACCGCCAACTGTAAAAATGTTTTGTGATTGCATCACTTTGATCGCAAGCACATGTTTGTTTATGTACTGCTGGATATCGTCCCAGGTAGCCCCGCTCTGGACAGTGATCGTCTTTTGTCCCTTATCAAAATCGAGGATCTTATTGTATTCAGTCATATCGAGTACCACGGAGTCATGGTAATATGTGTGACCACCCATGCTATGGCGTTTTCCGGCTATCGAAACTTTGATATCTTTTTCGTTGGCTTCCTCAATCACTTCCTGGATACTCGATATCGCTGTCCCTTTCACAACCTTCTTCACCTTGACCGGCATCAATTTCCCTACGTCTGTCATATATTTTTCTGACCCACCGGATGATGGTGTGTGCATAGAGAATAGTAAAAGTGAAGCATAGACACCCAGAGATAATAGAACGACTGCAATTTTTTTCATCTTATCCCCCATAACCGAAAAGAGTAAATAATAATATTAAGTGTAATTTTACACTTTTTAGAGGGAATTACAAGATGAAAATGGAAATTAATATGCACAGTGCTGTAAAAAGATTTCTACGGTAATTGATAAAATTGAAAATTGAATAAGAAACCATATTCGAGTGAGTATAAGGACCATATTATAGAACTGATCCTTAGGTTTTATAGGTGGTGTTACAGGTGAACCGATCAACATTTATATGAAATCGACGAATGACTGATGGGACTCAGATACGATTGAAACTTTCCCTGCTCTTGAATCGTAAGTAATGGTAAAAGGAAAGAGGGGGATTCAGATGGTTGAAGAGCTGAACGAACAACTTATCGATATCAAAGGAGAACTAAGAAAGAAACAGAAATGGGAAAAACAACTGGCTGATTATAAGCAAGAATTGTCGGACACAAAGGATAAAATCGATGCCTTGCAAGAGAAATTGGCAACCGAACAATCCGATGTCGATCAGCTGGAAGGATTCAGCGTTACGAAATGGCTCCTTACCATGAAAGGGGCGGTGGCAGAGCGTCTGGACAAGGAGAAACAAGAGGTAGCGGCTGTTCAGTTGAAATTAGAAGAGGCCACCAGATCGAAGAATGAAATAGACGAAGCCATAAATGAACTGAACAAAAGGTTAGAGCGACTTAGAAATATTGAAGTGGATTATCACGACATCCTCACCAAGAAGGAAATGCACATTAAAGCTCACCAATTACCGTCTTCAATTCAACTCGATAAACTTACCGAATTAGAAGGAGATATGAAAGCCTTTCTTAATGAATTGGAGGACGCGATTTCTGCAGGAAATGCAGTGAATCAAGCACTTGAGAATGCAATTGAATACCTCGAAAAAGCTAAAGGCTGGGGTACGTTAGATATGTTTGGCGGTGGTGTAATTTCCGGTGCAATTAAACATAATCATATCGATCAAGCTACCGAATACATTCATCAAGCTCAAACTCGTATGCGACAATTTCAAAAGGAACTAGCTGATATCAACGACGAAGTTGACATGCATATCGATATTCCTGGTCTATTGAAATTCGCTGATTTCTTCTTCGATGGTCTTATCTCTGACTGGATGGTACAAGGACGAATCAATGACTCCATGCAACAGACGAAGACCCAGTACCGCAAAATATCCAGTCTGTTGTTTGGTCTGAAGGAACAGGCTGAGCTAAAACGGCATGAGCTAGGAAGGATTAAAGGAGAGAGAAAGAGCCTTATCGAAAGTGTATAGAAAATCGGGGCTGGTCCATAAATAGAGTGTCGGAAACCTCCATCAAAATGTTGGGAACGAGGCAGGGAAACAGGTACTATAGGGTCAGCCTCATTTTTTTGAGGAGGATGAAGATCTTAAAACAAACAATCTTGTGTATACTAATGCTATTTCTCGTTGCCTGCAGTTCATCAGGTATGATCCATAACAAAGAGTTGGAAGGAGCAATTGAAGCTAAATTGGCTGAGGCTGCCACGACAGAAATCAACCTTAAAGAACTAACCGACTTCAATTGGGAAAAGGCCTACATATTCTATCCGTATAGTTCTGACAGCATGATTGAGACGCAAGTGGGCTTTTCCATTGATAATGCAAGGAGTATCAGCCATCGAGACGATATCAACTTACTCGTGCTTGTCGCGAAGGATCAAAAGGTGTATTATGCAGAAATTTCTCGTCAACACGGTGACCTGTTAAGCGAAGAAGAGGACGGGTATACACCTACAAACGCAACTATCAAGATCCAACCAAAAGAGGGAGGGTAAACAAGTGACTGACATTGAACTCGTTATGGATGCAAAGGCAACCTTGGGTGAAGGACCGTCATGGGACCATGAAAAGCAAGTATTATACTGGGTCGATATTTTAGAAAAGCAAATTTTCATTTATAACCCTGAGTCCAATTATAACCGGACAATCCAACTGGATCATATGCCCGGAACGGTCGTACACCGTGAAGAAGGTGGTATCGTTGCCGCACTTGATAACGGATTTCATTTTATCGATCTTGACACGGAAATAACCCGACTAATTCACGATCCAGAAGAGCACATTCCGACTAACCGTTTCAATGATGGGAAATGTGATCCCGCGGGCAGGTTCTGGGCTGGTACAATTGATGAAAGCCGGGACAAGAATGCTGCTCTTTATTGTTTGGATACTGATAGGAAGGTCACGAAAAAAATCGACAATGTCACCAATTCCAATGGGCTTATCTGGTCAATTGATAACAACTACTTTTACTACATTGATACACCAACTCAGAAAGTCGTCCGCTATGATTTTGAATTGAAAACAGGAGATATCAAGAATCCAATGGATATCATCATGGTCCCGGATGAACAGGGCAAACCTGATGGCATGACGATCGACGCAGCCGGCATGCTTTGGATAGCGCATTGGGGAGGATCGAAAGTGTCAAGATGGAACCCGATGACTGGTGAGCAGATACTAGAGATTGCCGTTCCTGCACTTAATGTGACCTCATGTGCATTTGGAGGAAAAGATCTGAACGACCTTTATATCACGACAGCCAGGAAGGGCATGGATGAAGAACAATTGGCAGCTTTCCCAATAGCAGGAGGATTATTTAAAGTCACCTTGGAGGATGTAAAAGGAATCCCATCTTCAAGCTATAGGGGTTAAACAAAACATAATGAAAAAAGGAATTCCGAACACTATCCCGAAAGAATTCTAGTAAAACAATGAAAGGAGCCATATTTATGGCGGCGATCAGAAGGGCAAAGCCTGAAGAAGCTCAGCTTTTAAGTGATCTTGCCTTACTTTCAAAAGCCCAGTGGGACTATTCGGAAGAGTTCATTCTAGCCTGTCGCGATGCACTTACGTTAAGTGAAAAATATATCGAAAAGAACAATGTATATGTGCTTGAGGACAACAGCAAGGTCCTTGGATTCTTTGCCTTTGTCATCAAAAATGGACAGGCTGCCCTGGATTTCATGTATCTCAATCCTGGATTCATAGGAGAAGGTTATGGAAGGCAGCTTTGGTCTCATGTCGTCCACCGAGCGAACGAATTGGACATCAGGAGCTTCACGATTGACAGCGACCCACATGCAATGGGATTTTACGAAAAAATGGGTGCCGTTAAAATCGGAGAAACACCTTCAACCGTTTTTGCGGACAGAAAGCTTCCACTGATGAAGTATGAAGTTTCGTAACACAAAGATTACAAACATTACAAATCATGGGTACTTTAGTAAATGACTTGCTTATTCATGAACAAACTGCTATTATTAAAACAGTTATTTTTGTTCGATCATTGGATAGTTAAAAGTGTAACACTTTACGTCTAGTTCTGAGCAAGAATATGAAAAACATTGTGCAATGAGCACTAGGAGGCAACAAAAATGGAACATGGTAAAGTAAAATGGTTTAACGCAGAAAAAGGTTTTGGATTCATCGAGCGTGAAGGTGCAGACGACGTATTCGTTCACTTTTCAGCTATCCAAGCAGAAGGATTCAAATCTTTAGACGAAGGTCAAGAAGTTACTTTTGAAGTTGAAGAAGGCCAACGTGGACCTCAAGCTTCAAACGTACAAAAAGCCTAAATAAAAAGTTGAACTCAAAACAGATCCTTAACAGGGTCTGTTTTTTTGTGCTTTTAAGGTGATGTTTGAAGTATATGGATTTTAGCGAAATTCACTGTGGAACCGCAAGGCTCTTCAACCTGGCCATCCGTTAACGGACACAGGAGCCCTTATTTGACTAAAATCATGGTATTTTACAAACCTAACGGACACCAGGGACCTTATTTCGCAAATTTCATAGAAAATCAGCTGCTTTGTCCGCAAATAACGGCTGTGGTGTCCGTTAAAATTCAGAAACACTGATTTTGTTCACAATTAACGGCTCTGATGTCCGTTAACTAAAAACATGGTTCGTCTAGTTCTCCCAGAAGTGTCGCGACTTTCGTTTAAACTTTCTCCTTTTTCAAAAGTAATTATCGTTCATATATGTAAAACACAAATAAAAGGGGCTGACACAATTGTGCCAGCCCGATATGTTCAGGAAAAATTAAATGGTGAATTCATTATAGCATAGATCAACTGCAGGGCAGACAATAAATGTTGAACTTCCTGTTAAATTGTCGAACAGAACGAAAGGGAGTACTGAAGAACTTTAATGCTTTATGGTATAATGGAACTGAAGGGGAGTGAACGTTTGAAACATTCAAACAACCTATTCAAAACTGGTGAAGTTGTCAAAATCCAAAAGACTGGCGAATCCGTGACCATAAGAAAATGGCAATATGTGAAAAACATGAAGAGATTCTCTTATATTGTTGAGGAACATCCAAGCACTTTTTATTTTGAAGAAGAATTCGAAAAAGTAAAAAGCAGTTGTAAATAATCCGCCGGCAGTCACTATGATTGCCGGTCTTTTTTCATTTAAGGCTTTGTTATACTTTATTATTGATTTTTGCGAAATTCACTCCCTTTCCGCAAGCCTCCTCACGAGTTCCTCTCTGCGGGGTATCGCCTGGCTCGCTATTTCCGCAGGAGTGTCGCAAACTTCGCTTCAATCAAACTCAGCATCACTTTTTAACAAAACCACATTTAAAGAAAGTATAAATATTTTCTTCAGTATAAGTGCAAAAATGGCTCAGCTATTCGCTAAGGCTCGGCTTTGCCAAGTTTTCTTTAGTAAGCACTTTATTATCAATTGATTGAATTTTCAATTATCATAAAAGGAAGAATAAGATAGGGGGAATGCTGGATGAAAACTGTGGAATTTAACCTTCCGACGAAAATCGAGGCTGGTAATGGCGTCTTTACTGAAACAGGGGCATACTTGCAGGGTGCCGTGAAAGGAAAAAGGATCTTCATTGTCACAGATCCTGGAATTGAACAAGTCGGTTTTGTTGCGAAGCTGGAACAAATTTTGAAAATAGAAGGTTATGTAACCAAGGTCTTCAACCAGGTGAAACCGAACCCAAAAGATGCGGATTGTATCGTTGGGGGAAAAGCGGCACTGGATTTCCGTGCTGACGCAATTTTAGCTATAGGCGGCGGTTCTGTCATCGATTCAGCCAAAGCAATTGCGATAATTAAAAGCCATGGTGGCGGGCCGCAGGATTATGCGGGACGCGATAACGTTCCAGATGGGGTAGCCCCGCTTATCGTCATCCCAACCACGGCTGGAACAGGAGCGGAAGTGACGCGTTCTTCTGTCATAACCGATACGGATCGTAAAATAAAATTCACCATCAAGGCAGTGCAAATCGCACCAGTACTGGCGATTGTCGATCCTGAACTTACATATAAACTCCCGCCGCATTTGACGGCATCGACTGGAATGGATGCTCTCGTTCATGCGATTGAGGCATATACATGCAAGCTTTCGAATCCGATTGCTGATGGACTTGCCCTACAAGCAATGAAGCATATCTATCCTTATTTGCGACGGGCTGTGAAAAATGGGGAGGATCAGGAAGCGCGGTACAACATGATGATTGGGTCTACAATTGCAGGCATGGCGTTTTCACATGCGGATGTGGCCTCCGTCCATTGTATGGCTGAAGCAATCGGCGGCTTATACGATACGCCGCATGGGGTCGCGAATTCGATGTTCCTGCCTTATATTGTTGGATATAATGCAGAAGTGGAAATCGAGAAACATGCAACGATTGCAAGAACAATCGGTATTGCAAAAGAATCCGATCCGGATCAAGCAGCGGCAAATTTATTGGTGAACGAAATGAAGCAACTGGCTGAAGATATTTCTATTCCTTCCTTTGCGTCACTATCTGAAGTGAAAGAAGAAGATTTCGATTACTTAGCTGAATCTGCGTACAACAATGGATCAACCCCGAGCAATGCAAGGGAAATCAACAAGAAGAATTACTTGCAGCTTTTTCAAAAAGCCTATTTGGACAATTAATACGAAAGGGCGTCATCCGACAAGAGATGACGTTCTTTTTATTTCAAAAGGAAAGGAAAATCCTTTCAAAAATCGAATAATTGAAAGGGGCGACGATTTTTACGAAAAAATTACCATAGTTATGCCGAAATGCTTTCACTCTCTCCGAATTACTATAGGGAGGCGAAAAAAGCAGAGATTACATCCTGCCTCTTATCATATTTATCAAATCGTCGATTACGTTTAAGTTTTTTTAATATCAAAGGGGAGGTTTTTGACTATGGATGGACAAGCTACATCGATCATAAAAATAAAACGGGGAAGTGAAATCCCATACAGTGACTTGAAAGGTGGACCTAAGCTGACGAAAGGTCATTTTGAAATGAGCTATGAAGGCGATCTTCAAGGTGAAGGTATTTTGGAAGAATTGAAATGTTATTTTACTGAAACATCCGCCACAGTTTATGGACTAGAGCGTTTCACAGGAAGTATCGGGAATCGGATCGGCAGCTTTGTATTAGAACATGATGGTACCTTTGAAGATGGAGTCCTGACTTCTACCCAGAAAGTGATTCCGCAATCAGGAACTGGCGACCTTAAAGGGATCGATGGTGTCATCAATGTTGAATCAAGTGAATCGGATGCATTTTCAGTCACCTTCAACTACTCCTTTGATGAAGAAATGGCCATTTTCTTAAGGGAAAAAGAAGAAGAGGAAGATAAATATATCGAAGAAGAAATCAATGTGGCTGATAAATGGATTGATCTATGCAATGAGCAAGATGTCGATGCACTATTGGAAATGACTTCACCAACAATCGAAATATCAGGACCAAGAGGCTCTGGTTATGGAAAAGTACTGTTGGTGGAATGGTTGGAGCGAACAGGTCTGAATCTTGAAACATTATCGATCTATGGAAGAAAGGGTTCTTTAGTTTATGAACAACTTGCGACATGGAAGGGACAAGAAGGACGAAGTGCCGGAGAGGCGAATGTCGCTTCAGTCATTAAAGTCAAAGACGGTAGAGTAGTATACATTTCCCGCTTCGATGACCTTGAAAAAGCCCTGAAAGCAGCAGGTCTGCAAGAAACAGATAAAGTTTTATAGGCCTTAAATTATAGACTCTGTTAAAGGATTTTGTTGATTTTAATTCGAAATTCACGCCACTCCTGCGGGAACAGCGAACCAGGCGAGAACCCGCCGTTTTTAAAAGGATCTTCGACTATATTAATGAACTTCGACTAAATACCACCACGTCCTATGGTGAACGTCGAAGTCAGTACATCCTGTACAAGTACGTCCTGTGGTGAACGTCGAAGCCAGCATAAGGAAAGCTTCTAAGAATTCTCATCGCAGACACGAAAATGATTACATTTTTGTGTTGACATCCTGTGCAAGTGAGGAGGCTTGCGGAAGTAGGTAAATGCAAGGAAGTGATGTCCAGCTCAGCGACCAGTCACTTGGATCACTTCAAACTTCCTGCGGCGGCGACAACCTCCTCGTCAGCTTTCCAGTGACCTACGTGCCTAACCTGGTCGCTTCCGCTTTTCTCCATCCCGCGGAAAGGGAGTGAATTTCGTAGAAACCAACAGAAAAAACTAACAAAGCCAAATTTTAAAAGAAGGACGTGACAAAGTGACTTTGATGAATTCCAAAACGTTATCCATATCGATCGATTGCAGTGTCAACAAAGCTTATGAATTCATTTCGAACCCTGAAAATTTGCCGCAGTGGTCTTTTTTCGAATCGGTGAAAAAAGTCAATGACCAGTGGATTGCTGAGACGCGTGATGGACCGATGAATATCAGGTTTGTCGATCGTAATGAATTCGGTATCGTTGATCACTTTGTTACGCCCTCCCCAGACGAATCGATCATTGTACCGATGCGGATCATACCGAACGGAACGGGGTGTGAAGTGATATTCACCGCCTTCCAGCAACCAATGATGTCGGAAGGGCAATTTAATCAGGATCTCGATCAAGTCCAACAAGATCTTGAGACACTAAAACAATTGCTAGAACAGATGACATAAAGGATGGTGTGTTTTGTCTAGAAAAAAATCAATATTCAGCAGTGGAATAGTGATTGGAACGGTCATAGGTGTCTTAATCGGTGTAATGTTCGATAATATTGCGATTGGTATCGGAATCGGTATAGCGCTTGGACTCGCATTTGAAGCAGCTCAAAAAAAGAAATGATCCACAATTAGAAAAACGGCAGCCAGATGACTGCCGTTTCTTTGCTTGCATTTAAAGAAAGTATAATACTTTCTTCAATATAAGGGCAACTAAGGCTCAGCCTACGCTAAGGCTTGGCTTTGCCAAGTTTTCTTTATTACTTTTTCGGCTGAATGATCTCGTCAATGATCCCGTACTCCTTCGATTCTTCAGCACTTAAGAAATAGTCTCGGTCCGTATCGATTGCGACTTTTTCGACTGGTTGACCGGTACGTTCAGCAATGATGCGATTCAAATGTTCGCGTAACTTCAAAATCCTTTTAGCGGAAATTTCGATATCGGTCGCTTGCCCGCGCGCACCTCCAAGCGGTTGATGGAGCATGATTTCGCTGTTGGGGAGCGCATACCTTTTTCCTTTAGTCCCTGCTAACAAGAGCATTGCGCCGAATGAAGCCGCCATGCCGGTACAGATCGTGCTGATGTCGGGTTTGATATATTGCATCGTATCGAAGATTGCAAACCCCGCTGAAGTGGAGCCGCCGGGACTGTTGATGTAAAGCGAGATATCTTTATCCGAATCATCAGCCGCAAGAAACAACAATTGCGCGACGATGCTGTTCGCCATATGATCATTGATTTCATCACTTACCATGATGATCCTGTCTTTCAGTAATCGTGAATATATATCGTAGGAACGCTCTCCGTGGTTGGATTGTTCAATAACATAAGGAATGGTTGCCATACTTTTTTTCCTCCTTCGTCTACAGCTTAAGCTGCCATCGAGAGTGAGCTTGAAGGAGAGGCGAAGTTCATCAGTTTCAACTTCGGTTGTGTCTGTGCAGGGAAAAGGACCGGTATGATACGGATCAGCACCGTTGGATCCTCAGATCGAACTGCTTCGGAGAGTGTGGTTCTCAACATTTCTGCCTCATCCTCGTCACCAAATTCTTGAATAGAATTCAGGTCCTCTTCCGAAGACAGCTTTGCGAGTCTTTTCCTAGCTCGACTCAAAACCGCTTTGACTGCTGTTTCCGTCATTCCGAAAATTTCAGCGATCTCAGTGATTTGATAACGGAATGCGTCTTTTAAAGCAAATATGACCGCTTGCTTTGATGTAAGCTTCGAGATCAAATGCTCTATAAGGTCTGTAGTTTCTTCCTTGAATTTGTTCTCTTCATCTGTGTCTTCAGGTGTGAAACCAATCACTTCACGATTCCGTTTCCGCAGTTGGTCCATCCACAAATTGTGGGCTATCTTTTTCAATAATGCTGCATTCAGTTCAATTTTCCGCTTACCATAATGATGTAGTGCTTTGAACAGCGTTTCCTGTGCAAGATCTTCGCCATCCCACTTGTTTTGGGAAAGGAAATGACAATAGCGGTTCAGTTTCGAATACAGTTCTTGTAGCTCTTCCGGTTGCAGATCTTCACTTTGTACATGAATGCCAGGCCTGGCGTACATTTTCCTCACTCCTTTAGCTCCTCTCTACACTTATAACGATTAAAGAAGGAAAAAAGATACGGGTGTTTAAATATATTTAATACAATTGTATCCTTTACAATGATGTTCCAGCTTATCTATTCGAGGGAGAGAAATCAGTTGATCGAACTAAAACCTAAACTGTCTGTAGAAATCCTTTTACACCTGATAATGGGGGGACTGATCGCGTATTTGCTCATCAGCACAATGCCTGCTATGCTCCCCGTTTATAAATGGAGTCTTTTAAGTATATTGCTGGTACTTCTGTTTTTTGATGCTTTGATTGTTTTATTAAAAAGGTGGCAGTTGTTGAAGGTTACCAAGGTTGCTTTGATTTCTTTGAATTCTTTTGTATTCATTTTACTGCTAATTTATTATCTGACAAAATTTGCAGCATTGACGGATGCTCATGGAATCGAAAATGTGCTGAGGGAGCATGAATCGTCTGCTAAACTGATCTTCTTCATGATCTGCCTGGTTCAACCGATTATCCTCCCCATTCCAGAAGCGGTTACCATTGGTGCCGGAAGTGCTGTTTTCGGTCCGTTTTCAGCTTCCATTCTAGGTTACTTTGGTACGATCATTGGGATCATTTCTATGTTCTTCATCGCACGATACGGAGGACAAAAGATTATTTCGAAATTGGTAAAAGAAAAACATCTGGAAAAATACAGAACCTATGTCGGACGAAATGAAACGGTAATATTAGTCCTCCTTTTCATTATTCCCATCCTGCCCGATGAGATTATCTGTGTCGGGGCTGGAATCGGTGCGGTCACATTTAAAAAGTTCATCATCATCGCATCCATCGCCAAGTTCTTCACTTCCTCACTCCTAGCTTATTCTGTTCATTTAGCACAATTGCTACCCCTGACAGGTCCGCAATTGGTTTTAACATGCTCAGTCCTTCTAGGAACGCTATACATAATCTCTTTGTTCGTTAAAAAGTTCCTGAAAAAAACAAAAACATTGGAAAGTTGACGAAATCTGATATTTCTTCAGTGAAAATAAAGGGAATTTCAGGAAATCATTGAACTAAATAGTGATGAAAAGATAAAGGAGTTTACGTATGGGTAATTTGACTGGTGTGACCTTTCAAGTCAGAGTAAGTGATTTTGAAAAAGGTATGGAATGGTATGGCGTATTATTCAACCGGAGGCCGGATTTCATTCCACATGAAGGTTTTGCTGAATGGGAGTTGCTTCAGGATACTTGGATTCAATTGGCTGAAGGAACTCCTGCAATCGGAAATGGGCCAATCAGGCTTGGTGTAACGGATATAAAAGCCGAAAGAAAACGACTCATGGAAGAATTATCTATTGAACTCGAAGAAGTCAATACGCGGGAAGGTGTTCAGGCAGCATGGTTGACATTCGAGGATCCAGACGGAAATCTGATCGGGTTGTTTGAAAATTTAAGTGCAACTGGAAAGGAGTTTTAAAAATGAATGAAAAACTATTACGTGTCGGTACAACCTATATTCCAGTAAATAATGTAGCGAGAGCAGCTGAATGGTATGAACTGAAGCTTGGTGCAGAAACGAATTATCTGGATCAAAACAAGGCGATCATCAATCTAGCAACCCAGAGCTTCTTCTTAGTGAAGTCAGACACCGATCAGTCTGCAAATTTTACAGACGTAGATGGGAATGAATGTTTTTCCCTGACATTCGAAGTGAACGGGATACATGCACTGGAAGGACTTCATCAAGAGTTTCTGAAACAAGATGTGAGAGTGGGAGAAATCGAAGACCGTGGGCACTCCGGAAACAACTTCGTATTCTATGACCTGGACGGAAACAAATTTGACGTGTGGAGTGAGCTGAGCCCGGAATTCAAAGAAAAGTATCAGATTACATAGAGAAGGGGTACAAATGGATCAACACCGTCCGATTATAAAGATAGAAAAAACAAGATTTGAAAGGATATTAGATAACATTGGAATGTTTTTATTTGGGTGGGTCATTGTATATCTAGTGATGCAATGGTCCACATTGCCGGATAAGGTTCCCGTCCATTTTGATTTTGCAGGAGAGCCGGATAATTGGGGACATAAAGGACTGATATGGCTCCTGCTTTTTATAGGCATCAGTATGTGGATTGGTTTGACGTTTTTGGAGAAATATCCACATGTGTATAACTATATAAATCTGACCGAAGAAAATGTTGAAAAACAATACAAGAATGCCAGTATGATGATCAACGTCATCAAAAATGAAAAAAACTTCAATGGGATGTGCAATGGTTGAAAGAAAACTTGTTCAAGGAGATAAGACGTTGTAACAGATTGGAATTGCCGTTTTATGACGATGAACAAGATAGTCATATCACAAAATACATAAAGCTACCTGAGCATGGTCTGATCATAATCGAAGGGGTATTTCTTCAAAGAAACGAATGGAGGAAGCACCTTGATTTTATCGCGTATTTGGATAGTCCAAGAAATGAGCGGTTTCAGAGAGAAAGCGACTCGTCTCAAGAGAACATTGAAAAGTTCCACAATAGGTATTGGAAAGCAGAAGATTATTATTTAAGATCCGTAGCACCTCACAAACAAGTCGATGCCATTATTAAAAGTTAATGATATTCGTATTACTATGCTTTATGAAAAGGGCAGCATTTGATTTGTCTAAAGTTACAACTTAAGATGTTAAAGTTAAAAACGGAAAATGGGTAAAGAGGAGATGCGTGATGGATTGGATATTTCTCCTGATCAGTTACTTGATAGGTTCATTCAGTTTTTCAATATGGATAGGAAAACACTGGTATGGTATTGATGTCCGGACACATGGAAGTGGAAATGCTGGAGCAACAAATACACTGCGTACATTCGGTAAGAAAACTGCTATCTTTGTTGCGATTGGAGATATTTTAAAAGGGGCCGTCGCTGCTTTTTTGCCGATATTTTTTAATGTAGAAATTTCTCCTCTTGTTGTCGGAATGATGGCAGTAATCGGTCATTGTTTCCCTATATACTATGGATTCAAGGGAGGAAAAGCAATTGCTCCAACGGCAGGCGTGTTGCTTATTTGGAACCCGATTTGGAGTCTTATTGTATATGGAGGCTTCTTTCTCGTAATCTTTTTAACCCGTTACGTGTTTCTTGGGTCTCTTTCTATTGGAATTACACTTACTTTCCTATCCATGCAAGCTGAGGAGTGGAGAACGAGTGTCTTTTTTGGATTCTTTACCATTTTCCTACTCTTTTTGCACCGGACAAACATTCGAAATTATTTGCATCGAGTTGAACCAACGATAAGCCATAAGGATGTTAAGAGAGAAGTTTAATTGGAGTGTAAATAAGGAAAGACCAAATGTGGCGTCAGTTAGAGAAGTAACCATGTTGTCAGTTGGTACGCCGTCATCTATAAAGAGGTACTGATAATAGGGCTTGGAAACTCCTAGCCCTTTTAATTTGAAAATTTTCACTGGAAAATTGAAACAATTAAGGTGTATGTACGTCTTATTGGTAGTGAAGGGGGCAGGGGTTGTGGATGACCAATTGACTATTGAAGAGATATACGATCTGCCCTATAGAGATGTTTATCATTTTGCGATTTATTATACCAACCGCCGCGATGAAGCAGAAGACATCACACAAGAAACGTTCATAAAAGCGATGCGGAATTTATCCACTCTAAAGAGTTCCAACAAAGTGAGGGTGTGGATTCTTTCCATCGCAAAAAATACAGCAATTGACTATACCAGGAAAAGGGGCAGACGTTCGTTTTTGCCCTATATTTTCAACGATAAAGCTTCAGATGATCCAACGCCGGAAGAACGTATGATTAAACAAGACGAATGGAACGTTATACAAAACGCTTTGTTGAAACTGAAGCCGAAATACCGCAGCCTCATCATTCTAAGAGGGATCAAGGAATATACGATCCGGGAGACAGCAGAAATCCTTGGAATTCCAGAATTGAAGGTCAGGGTTGATTATCATAGGGCGATGAAGCATTTGAAGAATGAAATCGGGAACCTTGGCGAAGGGGCGGTGTTGACCAATGAACGATAAGGAGAAACATGATGAAAGGCTGCTCTCGATTCTTCGGGATCATCCGGAAAAAGAACCTCCTCCTGTATTTACGGAACAGCTTCGGGCTCGGTTGACGGACAGAAGCCTTAAGAAAAAATGGAGATTTCCCAATTTTAAAACGGCGATAGCCATTTGTGCTTCTATTACCATTCTGTTGACCCTTGGCTTTACGTTCTCAACTGAACTTCAACAGGCGATGAACTTAACCGAAAAACAACCGGACACTACACCTATTGTAAAGGATGAGGATGAGCAACAGGCGACACATGAACCAGATACTGAGGACCCAAAAGCGGTTTTCAAATTATCCAAGGAGGAAATGAATACATACAAGTCTTTCAAAGAAGACCATGATGAAGAACATTTAAGTAGCTTATCACCAGTAAGCATTGCAAAACTCCACGTCCAATCAAGGGTAGATAAGGATTATGAAACAGAATATGCATTATACACAAAGCGTGAAGAATATGTTTATTGGACGCTTGAACAACACCTAGAGGATGCCAAAAGCTCGAATGTCAGTCCGGATGCCATCCGAAATGCATTCGCAAAACTTGGAAAAGGTGAATTCGAATTGGTGGAGGATAAGGTAGGGGTCATTCAGTTTGAGGGTCCAGAATATGATATGAGATTCCGTATGATAAAAGGGGAAAATGACATCTGGAAAGTCGCGTTCATGCCTACTCAGTAATAAAGAAGACTGAAGCTCTAGCGCTTCAGCCTTCTTCTCTTATTTTAGCTCTATTTTCAGTGGATCCAGTTTAACTGGTTTGTCATTCAAACTCAAAATAGGGAATGGGACTAGCAGTGAGTATTCTCGAATATCGGTATTCTCACCAATTGTGAAGGTGGATCGGTAACGCATATCATCTTTATTAAGAACTTTGGTTTTATTGCTTCGGATTTCATACTTTAACATTTTTTCAATGTCGAGTTTACCGTCCTTGTTCTGTTGGACTCGTTCTGTTGGAATCAGTTGAACAAATTCAGCAAAATTCAATAGGAGATCATTACGGACCTGGTCCTTTTCAAGGTTATCGATCTTGAAATCTATTGTTACTTCACTATTTTCTTGTTTGAAATTTTCCACAGTAATTTGATAATCAAATCGATTGCTCTTTATTTCTATTGGTGTATTCGTATCTAATGTCTGGTGGACTTCCTGATCATAAAGTTCAGTTTCAGCATAGAGGGTGAGAGAATCAGCGTTTTCATCTATTTTATTAGGAAATAACTCACGTACTTTTTTATGGAAGAGCCCATCTTTTTCTTCTACATGAAGAACATCAGCATGGAACTTACCTAATCTTTTTCCATTATTATCAAACACTGTCACATTCAAAGTGTCCTCTTCTTCATGAACCGTATAGGTATACTCAATCATGGTGGTTGCTTTTCCCTTTATAATCGATTCCACACTGAGTTGGAACACGCCATCCTCTGAACGAATGCTTTTGTTCACCTGGATTTCCTCACTAGGAATACGATCTACTGGGATATCAAAGCGCCATTTACCGTTTACATCCGCTAAATGAGTAAATGTGAGTGGGAGAGTAAAATCATCAGCAATACGTTCATTAGGGTTGTAGAATTCAATCGATCCGACAAAGTGATCGCCTTCCTTTTGAAGTCCCGAGCTGCCTGATCCCCATTGGTTCTGATCTTTCCCATCAAATGTTTCGTAAGCAAGGCCGCCAACTGGCCGGTTTCCTTCGTCCATATGTTCAGTGGTCAATTGGTCTCCCAGCGCCTCGAACGTTACTCCGATGATGTTGCCATCATAGTAAGCGCTTGTAATGGTTACATCAACACCATTATCGGACGCTTTCTGATTGAGCTCTGTGACGAGATTACTAGTGAACAATTCATTTCCGACTGAAGGGGCATGCTCATAAACAGCACTTAAGAAGGGAACCTTAGCGAGAACTTCAGTCACCGGTGCAAAAAGGAATCCTGATGCAAGTACAAGTGAAGCAGCGGTACTAGATAAAATTGCACTGGCTTTGATGGATTTTTTACGTTTGTGAAGCCGTTTTTCCTTTTTCCCATCACCAATTCCTTTAGAAATTGCAGCATAAACCTCATTTTTTGGTACGTCTATTTTCTTTGTCTCTTTTTCAAACCAATCCTTGTCCATAATTGGGTGCTCCTTTCAAAGCCTTATTCAACTCGGATTTTGCGCGATGAAGATATGTTTTGATCGTACCTTCCGGGCGGTCCAAGATTTTCGCGATATCCTGGATAGACCGATCCTGATAATAAAATAAGATGATGACAGATTGATAGTCTTCCTTTAATCCTGAGATTGCCTTGACCAGGTCGATATGATCATCAACATTGGATGTACTTCGATTGGATATAGTCTCAAAAAACGCATCTCCGGTCAGAAGGATTCTCTTTTTCTTATTTAAAAATTCGTAAGCGGTATTCATAAGGATTTTGGTGAGCCAGGTGCTGAAATACTCCGGATTCTTGAGTTTGTCGATTGCAACGTACGCTTTGCAGACTGTTTCCTGAAGGAGATCAAGTGCATCCTCCTTGTTTCGAACATAAAGGAAAGCTGTCCGATAGAGTTTATCGCTTTCTTCCTGGATCAGCGACTCAAAGGCTTGATCATCGCCTTTTATCGCTTTTTTTACGAGTTGTATATGTAGCATGTGCTGCCTCCTTTCACCACATTAGAGCGGGCAGAGGTGAAATAAGTTTCAAAAAGATTTCTGATTATGTACTTTGTTATTAAGCATAAGAAAACGGCTGCCTGGGACAGCCGCTCATTCAATAGTCAAAGATGAATGGTCGCTTTCAAAACATCTGTAATTGGGGATGCAACTTCTTAAGCTTGAACCGCTTGTAATGTCTTCCCTGTTTCGAGATAACTTTTCAAATTGCTCAATATTGCTGGCCAGCCGTTATTATATCCTCTGAACGTATCTCTTTCTACGGTATAGTCAACTTCAAGTAGATTTTCATGGATCAAAGTCAGCTTGACAGTGTCATCCATTGGTGTTAGCTCGAAGGTAACAATTGTTGGTTGACTCCGTTCGGTGGAATCTTCAGCATGGATCCAGGTGAAAGACAAGTTACAATATGGTTCACAATTCAACACTTTACCGGAAACGTCCAATTCACCATTTCCACGAAGATATTTAACTTCTGCACCTTCCTCCCAATCAGATTGGACTTCACGCCCGAAGAAATACTTTTTTGTGAATTCACCTGAGGTTAGTACTTCCCATAGCTTTTCAGGGGTTGTCGCAATATATGTAGCATAGACAAATGTGTGGTTACTCATCTTCATCATCCTCCAATTCGTTTTTCAATTGTTGTAAGGCTTCGATACGATGACGATCAAACTTTCCAATCCATCGTTCATAGATTTCATTGATTGGTTTTGTATTCAAATAGTGGAGCTTGGTCCGTCCTTTCCAGACCACGACAATAAGATTGGCATCTTCCAAAATCCCTAGATGCCGGGTGACAGCCTGGCGGGACATATCCAGGTACCCGCATAATTCACTTAGGGTTTGGCCGTTTGTTCTATATAACTGGTCTAATAACCTTCGTCTGCTTGAATCGGCAAGCGCCTTGAAAACTTTTTCCATGTATCCATTATACGCAACAATTCAGTTGCATGTCAATTATGTATGACTTATCACTCGTTCAAAATGTCCTAGTCTTCATTTTCCAGACATGACGAATGTTGTGTTTTAACGTAATAAAAAGGAGATCGAAATATGAAAAAGAATGTAAAAAATGATAAAAATGTTTAGGAGGGATTCGATGCTAAGAAGGAACAAGTTTATTATGGTGTTCAGCTCGCTCGTATTGTTAGCTGGATTACTCAGTCCCGTCCATGGAGATGCACAAACCAAAGGCCCAGGAACTCCAGAAAACCAAAATTATGCGGTATCTGGGTTCATAAGTCATGACGAATTAAGTGAAAGGTTAGGGGAGATTGAGAATAGCAGTAATGGCCGAGTGGATGTCGAAGTTGCTGGCTATTCCAATCAGGAACGTGAAATTTATACTGCAACGGTGGGAACAGGTGAAAAGGTATTATTACTTCAAAGTGAAATTCATGGAAACGAAAAAACAGGCACGGCAGCATTGTTGAATATCCTTCAATATCTTGGTTCAAATAACTCTCCAGAAGCAAAGAAAATCAGGGAGGAAGTTACCATAGTAGCGATGCCGATGGTAAATCCTGATGCTACAGAACTGAATCGAAGAGGAAACGATTTATCGTGGAATGAGGTTGTTGAAGATTTCCCTCAATTGAGTGGTATAGAACCATCGTGGAATTATTACACCTATCAAAACGAATATTGGGACTATGCCTCTAATCCAGGATTTGATGTCAATCGTGATTTTAATCCTGATCTTGACTATATTCCTCAAGCAGAGGATTTTCCGGGGGATTCATCTTTGCCAGGGTGGTACATTACACCTGAAGCACAAACTGTACGGGACGTATATAAAAGTTTAATCGAGGATTTTGGAAAAGTAGATGTGTTTGTAGATCTCCATCACCAAGGAGTCTACACGATTGAAGGGAGCGGAGAACCAGTAACCCTTTCCATTTCAGGCGAATTCATCCCTGATCCTAATAGTTCGGAAGGTGAGAAATATAGTGAATATGCAGATCAATACGATGGAGAGTTTTCAAAACAATTGAATGTTGCTGCTTATGATGCTCTTCAACAAATGGGAAATTCGCCTTTCGGAAATATTTCACTTTATCCTCAAGAACTTGATCTCCCAGGAACTGCACTCGGTTCTTTTGCCTTGAATGGCAGTGGGGCTGTGCTATTTGAAGTGACGGGTCAGACCCAAAGCTTCGGCCAGAAAAAGAGAGGACAGCTAGTGAATGCCGTTGAAACAGGACTTTTTGGTATCATTAATGGTGTGGCTTCTGGTGATGTCTACGAAATCAATGCTGATGAATATGATGACATTCCGCTGACGGACCGTGATCAAAACTATGGATTTTAAATGAGGCTGAACTATAAGTGTCTGACTCTCCGAACTTACTAACATTTTGAGAGAAATTGTGTTTATTTACAAAATGTGATGTTGGAGGTGTCTGACACTTTTCTTTTTGGACCAGCCCATTTATCATAGTTCAGATCAGTTGTCTCCGCCGCCTAGTCCACCGCCGCTGCCGCTGGAGTAACGGTTGTCCCCCATGACGTAGTTCGAACTTTCACCCGATTTTGCGTGTGGATTCATTGAATGCTGTGATGTATTTTTATTTTTCTTCCGTCTCCAATCAATGATACCCGCAAAGGCAAGCAATGCACCAAGAAAACCGAAAAACCAACCCATGAGATCACCCTTTCCTACACAGTCATATATTTACATACACACAAATAAAATATGTTGCAGTTTATCTACTATTATATTAACATTAAATTCCATTATTGTCGTAGCCTAATGGGTCGAGGGAGGTAAGTACGAGTGAAAAGAATTGCGATTGTTGGCTGTGGTGGCGCCGGAAAATCGACGTTATCCAGAAAAATCGGGGAAATCCTTACAATCGAAGTCATCCATTTGGATCGCTTGAATTGGCAGCCAGGCTGGGTTGAAACACCGCGGGAAGAGCTGAGGAATAAGCAGGAACAGCTTGTGAAAAAGGATCGCTGGATTTTTGACGGAAATTACGGGGCGACGATGGATGTACGGCTAGAAGCGGCGGACACGATCGTGTTTCTGGATATGCCTCGGCTGACATGCTTTTATCGGGTCATAAAAAGAAGAATCATAAACCACAAGAAAACAAGAGTGGATATGGGTGAAGGGTGCCCAGAGAAACTTGACCCAGAATTCTTGAGGTATGTTTGGAACTTCAACAAGGCTCGCCGACCACAATTATTAAAAAGGCTAGAGAAATTTGAACGTGAGAAACAAGTGATCATCCTCAAGACGAAAAAAGATGTGGAATTGTTCATTGAATTAGTTTATCAACAGAAGATGATGCAGGACGAAATCTGTACGAGTTCTAGTAAACAATGAATCTACTTCAACAGCTTGGTTAAAATGATCCGCTCTAATGTTTTCCACGGCAGGATCGTCTTTAAAAATAGATTCATTTTCACACCTTTGCCAATAGGGTATCGGAGTTTCGGGATTTTCTTTTGGCTTGCGAGACGGGAGACAAGCTCAGCGACTTCAAGCGGATTTCCGTGTGAGTCCTTATCGCGTTCGATGTTCTCCATGATCGCTTCTAAATACGAATGATAGGGAGATCCATGATCTAGTGGCATGTCATCGAGTGTAGACCAAATATTCGTTTTATAGGATCCTGGTTCAACGAGTATGACATCGATGCCGTAGGGCTTCAGTTCAAGACGGAGGCTTTCGCTGAATCCTTCAAGAGCATGTTTTGAGGCTGCATATGGGGATAAGCCCGGAAAACCGAATCTTCCGCTTATGCTGCTGATGTTGATGATGCGTCCGCTCTGTTTTTTTCGCATGTATGGCAGTACCGCTTGTGTGACCTCGATCAAACCGAAGACGTTCGTTTCAAACTGCAATCGATAGTCCTCTATGGACAGTTCTTCACAAAAACCGCCTGCTGCAAAACCTGCATTATTCACCAGTACATCGATACGCTCAAACGTTGAAAGGGAATCCTTGAAACGACGGATGGATTCAGCAGAAGTGACATCAAGTTCTTTTGGATGAATCAAATCCGCCACTTGATATTCCGCTGCCAATTTTAAAAGAGGTTCAGCTTTCTCTAAATTTCTCATTGTACTTATGACCTCGAATCCAGCCCTAGCTAGTTCGTTTGCAAACAGCATGCCGAACCCGCTGGAGGTCCCTGTGACGATAACGCGTTTTCGTTTCATGATTGATCTCCTATCTGAGTCTTAGGTATGAATGGGATACATCTCCAATATAGACTTCTCGTTGGAGGAATCCAACTCCTTTCCTACAAATTGTTATTCTGATGTAATTATTTTAAAATCGCTGTGTCATATTCAACTGGTAATATAGGACAGGTACGAATTTTGACATAAGGGAGATGTAAGGTTGAAAAAATTAGCAGCAGGGTTAGCATTTGCAGGAGTTGTGGCATTCAATCCGATCGTCGGACATGCAGCACTTGGAGACCAGACATTGAAACCTGAAATGGAGCATTCAGACGTACAAGAACTTCAAGAACTACTGGATGAAAAAGGGTACTTTGATTACAGTAAAACAACGGAGTATTATGGCGATTACACGACAGAAGCTGTGAAAGAGTTCCAGAACGCCAAGGGTCTTGCGGCTGATGGGATCACTGGAAAAGAGACTTACAAAGCACTAGGGATTTTCAGTAAAGAAGCGATTGTCAATACAGCGAAAAAATATGAAGGTACATCTTACGAGTGGGGCGGTGAATCACCTGATGGCTTCGACTGCAGCGGTTATCTTCAATACATCTTTGACGAGGGTGTTGGGGTAGAGCTTGACCGTACCGTTGCACAAATGTATGAAGATGGAAAAGAAGTAAGCTCTCCAGCCATCGGAGATATCGTGTTCTTTGACCTGGATGGTAATGGACCGAGCCATGCAGGCGTCTATATCGGCAAAGATAAATTCATGCATGCTTCATCATCGGAAGGCGTAACAGAAAGTGACCTTGAAAGCTCTTATTGGAAGGACCGTTACATAGGCGCAAAGCGATATCGTTAAGTTTGAGAGATGATCCTCAGGTGGGTCATCTCTTCCGTTTTGTAGATAATTTCTTGTTTTTGTAGATTCCATTTTTGTAGATAAAATCGGACTTTTGAGGTAATTCCAGATTTTTTGCATTTCCCCTTGCATTTTGTGGATAACCCCTCCTTACCTCTGAATACATACCTCATATTTCATTTTTTTGGCGCCTTTCCAATACATTCATTTGAATTAATAAACGAAAAAAAAGTACCAGTTCTCAGGTGGGGGCTGGTGCTTTTCATCAGCAGTAAAAACTTGGATGTGGTGGTAGTTTTGATAATTTGATGAACTACAACAATTATCGACCGATTTCGACTATAATGGATGAATATGCAGAAATAGAAGGGGACTAGGGCTATTGCTAGAATATAAACTTTTCAAGAAGGCGGGAGCAGAGCATGTGGTTTTGATCCACGGCATCGGCGGGAACTCCAATGTTTTCTATAAACAGCTTAAGGATTACCGGAAACGTTATAACGTGGTTGCGATCCACTTACCTGGACACGGGTATTCACCTGATGTTCATGAATATGAAGCAGAATTGTCATTCGACCTTATTACGGATGAAATCTTTAAAGTGATGGACAATTTACATATTAAAAAGGCGCATTTTGTAGGGGTATCCTTAGGGGCGATCATCATCCATCACCTTATGAAAAAGAACCCGAAACGGATGAGCAGTGCCGTTTTAGCTGGAGCGATCACACGTTTCAACTTCATGTCGAAGCTATTGATCATAGTAGGGGAACTTGTAAAAGGGTTCATTCCCCATATGTGGCTGTATGCCCTATTTGCGAAGATTCTGATGCCCCATAAGAACCACAAACAGTCGCGCTCGATTTTCATTAATGAGGCGAAAAAGATGACCCGGAAAAATCTGCTGGCGTACTTTGCATTGAACGATAGGATCGACCATTCATATCAATTCGTTCAACAGATCGCAAAGGATGTACCAAAGCTTTATATTTCTGGAGAGGAAGATTACTTTTTCATCAACTTTTTACGTAAAGATATCGCTGGCGATCGGAATGCCTCGTTATCCATAATCGATCATTGCGGGCATGTGTGCAATATAGAGAAACCGAAAGAATTCAACAGGCTGTCTTTGGAATTTCTCAATAAAAACATGGACAAGGCAGCATCGATGTAAGTGAACCAACATAGGAGTGAGATTGATTGAACATATTTTTAACTGGTTCGACCGGCTTTTTAGGGGGAAAACTGATCCGGAACTTGATTGAAGACACGGATCATCACCTTTACCTACTATTTCGGAATATAAAGAGAGCTGAAAAAGTAACAGCAGGCTTTACGAAGGAACAAAGGAAAAGGATCCACCTTGTACAAGGAGACATCACCGTACCTGGATGTGGGCTGGATCCCAAGGATATGGTGCCTTTTACTGGTAAAATTGATGTCGTCTATCATCTTGCTGCTCTCGTCAAGTTCGAAGAGGAATTAAGGGATGACTTGTTTAAGATCAATTATGAAGGCACGAAGAACATACTCGATCTAGCTGTCAAAATGGGCGCGAAGAAGTTTCTCTATGTAAGTACCGCTTATACAGTAGGGAAAAGGACGATCGGAATTGAAGCTTTTTACGATCCAGACGAGGTGTACAACAACCCATATGAAGAAAGTAAAGTACAGTCAGAGCATCTCGTAAACTCGTACCGTGATCGGATGGATGTTTCGATTTTCAGGCCAGCGATCATCATTGGGGACTCGAAGACAGGCGAAGCGGACTCTGCTTTCACACTGTATGGTTTCATGCGTGCGCTTGAGATTTTTAAAAGAAGGACCATCCGTGCAGGTCGGAGCCATCAACTGTACAGACTTGTAGGTGCGATGGAGGGTACTTCGAACTTCGTCCCTGTGGATTATGTAGCCGATCTTTTGGGGCACGCACTTGGTGCGGCGGAGGCAGGTAAAGTCTACAACATCACCAATCCGAATCCACCGACGAATGCAGCGATTTTGACCTGGATCCAGCAGGCATTAGAAATCAATAATTTATCGATCGTAGACGTAGATGAGGAGCATGATCTTAGCGAAGAAGAAATGCGTCTCAATGGAATGATCGAAGTTTTTGCAGCATACTTGAAGAGTTCGATTACCTTTGAAGATGAAAATACACAAAAATTGATTGCAGGTTCTGATATCAAACACTTGAATCTATCCGATGAGGCGATCAAGATGATCATCAATGCCTATTTGGAAACAAAAGCTGTACCTGCTTGATAGCAAAGCCCAGAGGTGGCGCCACCATCAAAATTGATGCGGTCCGCCTCTTTTTTATGGACGAAATCAGGCGGGAGCAGATGGAAAAAGCGAAACCCTGTCCGAACCTAGGGCAACGTCGGACATGGCTTGTCAATTCGGGCAAATGCAAGGAAGTGGTGATTATCACAACAAGTCACCTGGATCACTTCAAACTTCTTGTGGCGGTAACTAGTAATCTACCTGGCTAAGAGTGTGCTTCCAATTTTCTTGGACCCATGGAGAGCGAATATATCTCCACCGTATATGACAGGATTTTCAAAAAAAAGCCCCCTTGTTGGTCAGACAAGGGGAGGGGGAGGTCATAATACTATACGATGCTTTAAGTAAAGCATTTTTCTCTATCTTTGAACTGCTTTGATTCATATATACCCAGACCATTCACCAGCAAAACCAAGTAATTTCTTCCATATATCAAAGGTACTAGTTGGATTTATATCCTTGGTTGAATTGGTTATGGGTATGCGATTTGAGATAATGGGTCATACCGAATCCCATTTTGTTGGGATAGGACCCGGAATTGGTTAGTGGAATACCATTTTACTAGTTCCGGGTATTTTAATGGATTCTTATCGCTTTGCCTTGTAAAAAGATGGTTACTCTTTATTGTTTGATAGTTTCAATGTAAAATAAAAAGTGACAGAAAATTACGAGAAAAGAGGGGGATGAGATGGGAACTGATTCACACCTTCAAAAAAAGGAAACATATGCGAATTTGTTCATGTCATTCATTTCGATTCTCGGTCTAGCTGCTATCGGATTTTCCTTCTATACGGCTGAACTGCCAGGAAATCTTATGGTCTTATTGCTTTTCGTGGTGTTCCTCTTTCTGACAGAATTCTTTCCTATGGCTGTTTGGAAAGGGCATAGCTCACTAAGCTTTCCGCTCATCTTTACATTTTTTCTCGTGTATGGCTTGCCAACAGTCGTTATCACCTATGCACTGATCGTGATGACAGTGAATATCGTCCAAAAACGTCCTATGAGAATCCTGTTTTTTAACCCTTCTCAGTTGGTATTGAGCTTCATAGGAGCGATTTATATATCCCGTTTCATACATGGAACATTCATCTCGGATGAACCATTCATACCCTTTGCATTGCTTTCCATGGGGATGATCACCGTTCTCTATTTTGTTATCAATAATATTCTTGTCGATCTTGTTTTGCTCATCAGACCACAAGTATATCCTTTCCGATTGTGGATGAAGAAGTTCAAATCAGAGTCGGTCAGTGCAATCATCTCGCTCAGTTATATCGGTGTCATGCTTTATCTCGGAAATCAAAACCGGGGTAGTGTAGTCGATGTCTATTCCTATTTCTTCTTTTTCTCACCTCTGATCGGTCTTGCTCTACTAAGCTCATTCATCGCACGGATCCAATCGGAACGGAATCGCTTAAGTGCACTATTCAATATTTCGACCGAATTGAACCGGTTGCTGCCATCTGAGGAATGGGTTGAATCCATCAGGACAAGCTTGAATGAGTTTGTGGAAGCGGATGCGAGCATATTATGGGTAAAAGAAGATGGACTATGGAAAGTCCGGTTTCAACACGGACAAGTAGCCAAAGGGAGAATAAATTGTAAAGAGGAAGTTCGCCATTTTGATGGTATTAAAGAACCAATGGTCTTTCAAAACCGGAAAAAAGATCCTGGGCTTACTCCCGCTTGTTTCCATCATGCTATAAAAGCAATGGTCTATGCACCGATTGTCCTTGATGGTACTTTGCTTGGTATGCTGGCTGTTGGAAGGACACGAAACAATAGTTTCCGCAAAGAGGATGTCCAATCGATCGCGACTCTGGCAAACCAGCTTGCAGTTGTCATAAAAACAAGAATGCTGATCGTGGAACAAGAAAAGCGGACGGTCTTGGAAGAGCGGAACCGGATTGCACGCGACATCCATGACGGGGTCGCACAATCCCTTGCTGGAGCTGTCATGAAGCTCGAAACGGCTGACCGGAAATTTTTACAGAAACCACCTGAATCCCACCACCTTGTCAAAGATAGTCTCAGCAAGCTGCGGCATAGTCTCAAAGAAATCCGGCAGTCGATTTATGCGCTGAGACCCTATGAAACTGAAAGGGTCGGATTGACGCAAGCAGTTTTAAAACGAATCGATGTCATCAAACAAGAAACGGGACTAGAAATTACATATGAAGAAAGAGGGAACTCGATTTATCTTAGTCCAATGGTGGAAAAGGTCATGTTCGATATTTTCCAGGAGAGTCTCCAAAACATCATCAAGCATGCAGAGGCTACGAAAGTCAATGTGCTGCTTAGTTATCAGAAGGAACACGTACTCCTTAAAGTGACAGACAATGGAATCGGTTTTTCCTTACTCGACGCGATGGTGAAGGCGAAGAACGACCCGCATTTCGGGATCCTGAGCATGAACCAGCAGGCAGATAAAATCGAAGCTATCTTACAGATCGATAGTAAAGAAGGAAAAGGTACAGAAATCAATTTAACGATCCCGAAGCTCGGGTTCGAAGGAGGAATGGAAGATGATCAACGTCATGCTAGTGGATGATCATGCGGTTTTACGTGATGGCCTCAAAAATATTTTCGAAATGGAAGATGACATCCAGGTCGTCGGGGAAGCAGTCAACGGAAACGAAGCCCTTGAAGTGCTCAAGGAAATGAAACCGGATGTCGTATTGCTCGACATCAATCTTCCTGATAAAAACGGTGTAGAACTGACTGCAATTTTTAAAAGAGATTATCCCAATGTCAAAGTATTGATTCTGACGATGCACAGCATGGACGAATATTTCATGGCAGCGATCCGCGAAGGGGCTGATGGCTACTTGTTGAAGGACGCACCTTCTGTCCAAGTTGTCGAGGCGATTCGGACCGTAGCGAAGGGCGAATCCATCATCGATCCGTCTTTGACGAAAAAGCTCCTTGGCTATTACAACCAGAAAAATGAGACAACAGATAAATCGGAGCTGACAGAACGGGAAAAAGAAGTGTTGATATGTCTTGTTGATGGTCTAAGCAACAAGGAGATCGGAGAGAGGTTGTTCATCAGCGACAAGACTGTGAAGATCCATGTCAGCAAGATTTTCAAAAAAATCAACGTGAAGAGCAGATCCCAGGCCGTCATCTACGCTGTCCAAAACCAACTCGTTCCATTACCATGATTTTTCTGCAGCTTTACAACTGGCCAGATTAATTACGAGAAACGGAGATTTCCGTTAAACTCGTTGGTAAGGAGTGGAGCCTTTGAAAAGAATCAGTATGATTTTAATCGGTTTGATCATCATTACCGGGTGCAGCGGACCAGGGGATAAGACCGGGGTTGAGGTTGGCGATCCGAATGTACCGGCTCCCGAGGAGGAAGTGAAAGGGGAAGACTAGGCTCATGGAAAAACTATTTGTAGTAAGACATTGCAAAGCTGAGGGACAGCCGCCTGAATCCCCGTTAATGGAGGAAGGGCACAACCAGGCAGAGGAACTTGCGGAATTTTTCTCAACGATCCAGATTGACAGGATCATCTCCAGTCCTTTCACACGAGCGCAACAATCAATCGAACTGACGGCAAAAGCCTTGAAGATGTCAGTGGAAACAGATGACCGTCTTTCTGAGCGAATTTTAAGTACGGAAAATCATGATGATTGGCTTGAAAAATTACGCCATTCTTTTGTTGATTTGTCGATGAAATTGCCTGGAGGGGAATCGAGTCAGGAAGCGATGGATCGGGCAAAAAGTTTGTTCGTTGAGCTGATAGAGCGATCAGAACAAAATGTCATTCTCGTCACGCATGGCAATTTGATGACCTTACTGCTGAAGCATTTCGATGATACATACGGTTTTGAAGAATGGAAACAGCTCAGTAACCCGGACGTATACCTGGTTTCATTTAAGGATAATGACCACAAGCTGGAACGGCTATGGGATAAGTAAAAATAATAGGGAAAGGAGGCAAATTCTTGCCTCCTTTCCCTATTATTTTTGGCACTGTTAAAGCGTTCTGTTGATTTTAACCGAAATTCGCGACACTCCTGCTGGAAAATCGATCCAGGCGAGATCCCACACTCTTTTAAAGGATTTTCGACTAAAATAATGAACTTCGACTAAATACCACCACGTCCTATGGTGAACGTCGAAGTCAGTACATCCTGTACAAGTACGTCCTGTGGTGAACGTCGAAGCCAGCCCACATCCTGTGGGTTAATACAGGGAAGTGATGTCTAGCTCAGCGACCAGTCACTTGGATCACTTCAAACTTCCTGCGGCGGCAACAGATTGATTGACATCCTTATGAGTTAGCCCACGCAGAACCAAGTCTTTGTTTGGTTCGAGCCTCCTCGTCCGTTTTCCAGTGACCTACGTGCCTAACCGGGTCGCTTCCGCTTTTCGTTTGCCCGCGGAAAGGGAGTGGATTTCGCAAAAATCAATTAGAGCTTAAAACTAAAGAATTATCTTAAAAAAGAAAAAAGCGGTCCGAAGGATGTAACCTTCGAAAGCCGCTTTTTCCAACGCTTTTTAATATGGGCTTGTTGCTGTAAATGTGAATGGAACATTGGCGCCAGAGTAGAGGCCGACGTAAACGTATTTGGTGCCGCCGGGGATCACGCCGGTTTCGTTGGCACCAGCAGTTGCGACGCCACCGATCAACTCGAAGTTTCCATTGTAGAAATAGACGTCGTAATCATAATCGCTCTCACTTGAGCCTTCCAGCATGAAATTGTGGATTCCGTCACCAAATTCTTCAGGCAGGCTGACAACATATCCATCTACGCCCTGGGATGCTGGCTCAGGGTTTTGCGTCGTTACGAATTCATTTTCCGTAACAGCTAGGGTCGCAGGAACCCCTGCCAGGCTGCCGATCCCAGTTCCGGCATTACCCGCTTGGACCGTTCCTTCAGTCACAAATGGTTCCGTAGGTTCCTCCACGATCGGCTCGATTTTCGCTTTACCTTCTGAGAAGGCTTGAAGCTCTGCGACTTGGACATACCCTTTTGAATTGTCTTGCGCGCTGTGCGCTACAAATTTCAGGTATTTCGCCTGAACCGGTTCTTCCAGATCGAATCCACGGTAATGCAAGTCTGCGATAGTCGGTCTCGGTTTTTGAGCGTCGAATGCATCCCGGGCTACAGTCGTCCAGTTTTCACCATCGACAGAAGCTTGTACGCTGAAGTTTTTCAAGGTTGCGAATCGGTTTGCCGAAACATCCTTCGCAGCACTCACCTGGATATGGGACACATCGACGGCTTTATCTCCAGCCAGATCAACGACAAACTCTGAACCTTTGAATCCATTTTCCTGCGTATCTGATGCGTAAACACTAGCTTCTGTATCGTCGATCGCGAGTTTGACAGGATTACTATCGGATTCACCAGACACACTGTTTATCGCTGCACCATTGAAGGAGGAAGCAACGTTCGGCGATAATTCGAACGCTAATCGATTTTTCTCGCCAGGCTTGATTTCGACATCACGGATTGTTCGTGAACCGAATCCTTTGGCCTGGATGGTGATGTCATAGGTACCTCCCACCATATACGTTGCAAAACTACCTTTTTCACCTGTAATGGAGACAGGGGTTGTGCGTGCCTCGAACTCTCCAATCATAATGCGAGCATCCGAGATTGGTTGATTCGTAGATGCATTGATCACTTTACCGACAAGCTGTCCGTTACGCTCGCCATCCGGGTGATTGAATGCAGGAACTGGATCCGTATCATCTCCTCCGTTTGATTGAGCGTCAGCACCTAGTCCTCGTTGCGCGAAAGCAGTCCACAATGCATCATAATGCTCGCCGTCATAACGCTCGAAGTCTGCTGCAATGATCGCTGTCCGCATATCCTTCATCGATGGATCCGGTACTGAAATCGGCATCGCATCAATGACCAAATGTTCCGCAACGGATTCACCCTCTTCTTTACCGTACCGTTCAATCAATTCTTCTCTCATATGCCATAAGATCGCTGCCCATATGTCCCCGTCAGAGTGGACTTCAGGACCGACGATGTCATACCCAATATCTCCGTAGTTATACGGGGCATCGTCAAGGGAATAGCTGCGGATCCCGCGCTCATCGTTGCCAGTCACATAAGCGCCGACGACAGGTTTCTCCTGCAATCCATTTTTAACGAGATAGTGCATACCGTACCAGTCTCCCCAGCCTTCGCCCATGGAACCGGATTGGTGGCTGCCGAGCGCTTCGCCCCCAGCTACGAGACGATTCGACAACGCATGGGAGTATTCATGATAGATGATACCAGCATCAAAGTCCCCATCTGCATATTCACCTTCAAAAGCACCGGCAATCGGTTCCCATAGGAACATGCCGCTCCATGCAGGAATTCCATCCGGCAATGTCAGCATGTAAGCATTGTCCCGGCCAGTATAAGTCGGTGCACCGCCAGATACTGCGCCAGCCTGGACCAGACCAAGGATCGCGTCCCCGTCGACACCGCCTTTTCCGAAGTTCGAATATTGCATGTTACCTGCCTCTTCAACCCATCCTAGATTGTAGTAGTAATCATGGAACAGGTTATGATGGTAAAACAAGTTGGTCGCTGCGCTGTTGAGATCATCAGCGTAAGATGGAGGAACGGTCTGACCTTCGGTTTCCTGCCATGAATTTTTAAAAGTGAAACTGAATTCGCCAGTCGGTGCAACCGGTCGTACGGCTTGATCGACAGGAACCAGAAAGTTGCTCCAGTTCGCAAATGAATTCGCGTTGTTTCCGAATGTCGTCACACCGAGATCTGTACCCGGAAGAAGCCAGCCTTGTGGGGAGGCATCCGGATCTCCTTTGAACGATTTGACAACTTGGTTGCCACCTTGTGCTGCTCCAGGATAATTTTCAAAAATCAAACCCTCTGGTTCCAGCAAATAGTCGACAAGGGAACGTTTGTAAAGCCGTTCACCAGTTTCTGCATCTATAACAAGCTCGTACCCTTCATTCAGCTCTTCAATGAAAAGGACACGGTAAGCTGGGCGGACTCCATCAGACGTTACAAATGTGGCTTTTTTAACCCGTTGTTTTGCAGGAAGGACGTCACCGCCATCGAAAACGTCCCAGCCATGTTCCGTTCCAAGAGATTCAGGTTTGTACTCTAAATCTCCTGCTTCAAGTTCGACTGCTTTTTTCAGCGCGTCGGCCGAAGAAAGGACGAAGTCTCCAGCAACCGATTTCGATCGGCTCACGTTGCTTGTTACCGATAAAATTTTACCGTCTTTATTGACAGCGACAATGATCCGTCCCCCATAAACCGATTCGATTCCATCAAACGTCTGCTGGAATGTCACCGGGTGAAGTCCTGTGTCTTTCATTGCATAGTCTCGGATCACATTCAGCGTATCAATTTCTGCTGAAGATAAACCGAAAAGCGCCGCATTCTCTTTCAGCCAGTTACTTGCTACGGTTTCTGCATCCTCATTCGAACCCTCTGTAAGATAGCCCCTTTCTTTTATGATGGTAGAGGGAGTTCCGAAGAGACTGTTCCATTCAATCTTCGTTCCAGCACCAGCATTCTTGATGAGTGTATCTGCTGCTTCAAGCTGGACTTCCGTTGGTAAAACCCGATCCGCAGCATCACGGACATCTTCCACAATGGAATGATGATGTTCATCTGTTTCATTTATCGAGCCAGTGGATTGTGCTGCATTTCCACCACTTGTCATAAGGACCTGTCCTGCGAGCAATGTTAGACTTAACACAGTTAGTAGACTTCGTTTTTTCAAAATGACTCCTCCCCTGAAAATTGTATTAACAGCATTTTTCTCCAGTAAATCACGGTCTCCTTTACATAAACCTGCAAATACTGACAACAGCCTATCAGGTTTATTTGAAGGACCTACAGTGGTGTACTACTAATGGAATAGGAGTGTATGTTTGAAATTGTATTTTTCCGTTTCAATGACTAAAATGGAAACATCTAAAAAGGGGTGGAACGCATGGCGATCAATCAGAAAATCCTTCCTGCAATCCGAAATATGAAGGATTTTGAGAAATTATTGGAAAGCAATTATGAATATCTTGTGTTGCTGGATAGTCACATCAGCCAGTTGAAGAGTCTCTCTAAGACAACTAAGCACCATGGGAAGAAGCTGCTTGTCCATGTGGACCTGATCCAGGGTTTGAAAAATGACGACCATGCTGCTGAATTCCTTGCACAGGAATTCAAAGTGGATGGCCTCATTTCTACGAGAGCGAGTGTCATTCTGACCGCGAAGAAAAAAGGACTTCTCGCGATCCAAAGGCTGTTTCTCCTCGACTCAAGTGCCTTGAAAAAGAGCTATTCATTGCTTGAAAAAACGAAGCCGGACTATATCGAAGTCCTTCCGGGCATTATGCCTCCAATTATTACGGAGGTTCATGAAAATACAGGAATTCCCATTTTAGCAGGTGGCTTGATCCGGACGATCGATGATGTGGAAAGAGCTCTGGATGCTGGTGCGACAGCGGTCACGACCTCGAGGACGGAGCTTTGGAAACATTTGTAATGTGATTGTAATGGAAATAATGATTGACAGCGTTTTCAGCATCGTGTAACCTAGTGGACAAGTTAATAGTCATGTGACGGAGAACAGGAGATCCACACGTATCACCCATTTCATGAATGGGGAGATTCGTGTGGATTTTTTCTTTTGACTGATTTATGCGAGATTCACTCCCTTGCCGCGGGCAAACGAAAAGCGGAAGCGACCCGGTTAGGCACGTAGGTCACTGGAAAACTGACGAGGAGGCTCGAACCAAACAAAGACTTGGTTCTGCGTGGGCTAACTCATAAGGATGTCAATCAATGTGTTGCCGCCGCAGGAAGTTTGAAGTGATCCAAGTGACTGGTCGCTGAGCTAGACATCACTTCCCTGTATTAACCCACTTCCGCGAGCCTCCTCGTTCACTTGCACAGGATGAATGAAATCATCTTTGTGTCTGCGATGAGAATTCTTAGAAGCTTTCCTTATGCTGGCTTCGGCGTTCACCACAAGAACACGGATTTACATACCATCCTTGGAGTTTTGCGCCGAGTAACTGCAGGCGCAGGGTGTGGTGGCAGTTAGTCGAAGATCCTTAATTCGCTGTGGTGGTCTCGCCTGGCTCGCTTTTCCCGTAGGAGTGTCGCAAATTTCGCTAAAAGGAAATTTCAACTCACCTAAGAACTTAACGAAGACTTACTAGAAAAACAGGTATTTATATGCAGCACTTTTGTTATTGTCAAAATTTCTCTGTTCATGACGAACATATAGTTAAATCATTTTGCGCAAATGATCCATCCGAACGAAGTATTTTTTTGAAAAGGTTTTCATCACAACCACAGGAGGAATGAGTATGTCGACATTTATGGCAGAAATCATGGGTACGATGATTTTGATCATTTTAGGAGGTGGCGTAGTCGGTGGTGTCGTATTAAAGAAGACAAAGGCACAAGATTCCGGCTGGATCGTCATTACAATGGGATGGGGGCTTGCAGTGGCAGTTGCGGTTTACGCTGTTGGTGGAATCAGCGGGGCACATATCAATCCTGCTGTTACACTCGGCCTTGCCTCAATCGGGGAATTCCCATGGGCTCAAGTACCGAAATACATCATAGCTCAGATGATCGGAGCCTTCCTTGGGGCGGTCATCGTTTACTTCCATTATCTGCCGCATTGGAGAGAAACGGAAGAACCAGAATTGAAACGGGCTGTCTTTTCAACAGACCCTGCAATCAGGCATTCTTTTTCGAATCTATTAAGTGAGGTCATCGGGACTTTTGTCCTTTTGCTCGGATTGCTCGCGATTGGGGCGAATGAATTCACTGAAGGACTGAATCCGTTGATTGTCGGATTTTTGATAGTCGCCATCGGACTATCACTTGGCGGTACGACGGGTTATGCAATCAATCCAGCTCGTGACTTAGGCCCGAGAATCGCACATTTTGTATTACCGATTGTCGGGAAAGGATCATCAGACTGGGGATATGCATGGATCCCAATCGTCGGTCCGATCTTGGGCGGGGTATTCGGTGCCCTGTTTTATAAAAGGATGTTCCTTGGTATCGATTCGCTAGCCTTCTGGATCGTAGGAGCGCTGATTCTACTCGTGTTATCAGCAGCCTACATGACAAGTGAAAAAGAAGTACCAGTAAAAGAGAAAGCATCTCCAGCAAGACTTAAAGAAACCATCCAATAAGGGGAGGAAGATGACATGGAAAAATACATTCTATCACTAGATCAGGGAACGACAAGTACACGTGCCATCCTTTTCAACAAGGAAGGCGAAATCGTCCATACTTCTCAAAAAGAATTCACACAGCACTTTCCAAAGTCCGGCTGGGTGGAACATAATGCCAACGAAATCTGGGGATCGGTCCTCGCCGTCATCGCACAAGTTTTATCCGAAACCGATACAAAGCCTGAACAGATTGCCGGCATCGGTATCACGAACCAACGGGAAACGACTGTCGTTTGGGATAAAAACACAGAAAAGCCGATCTATAACGCAATCGTCTGGCAATCCCGTCAGACTGCTGGCATTTGTGACGAACTGAAATCAAAAGGCCATAATGAGACATTCAGAAAAAAGACAGGCCTCTTGATCGACGCCTATTTTTCTGGGACTAAGGTGAAGTGGATCCTTGATAACGTTGAAGGTGCTCGTGAAAAAGCGGAAGCCGGAGACTTGATGTTCGGGACGATCGATTCCTGGATGATCTGGAAAATGACAGGCGGCAAAGCGCATGTGACGGATTATTCCAATGCATCGAGAACCTTGATGTTTAACATCCACGAATTGAAATGGGATGACGAATTGCTCGACATTCTTGAAGTACCGAAGTCGATGCTTCCAGAGGTCAAGCCATCGTCTGAAATTTACGGACATACGGTGGAACATCATTTCTTCGGTCAATCGATCCCGATCGCGGGCGTCGCGGGTGACCAACAAGCTGCGTTGTTCGGGCAAGCGTGTTATGAAGAAGGAATGGCCAAGAACACATACGGGACAGGCTGTTTCATGCTGATGAATACTGGGGAAAAAGCTGTCACATCTGATCACGGGCTGTTGACGACGATCGCCTGGGGAATCGATGGAAAGGTCGAATATGCACTTGAAGGAAGTATTTTCGTTGCCGGATCAGCAGTCCAATGGCTACGTGATGGGTTGAGAATGTTCAAGAATGCGGCTGACAGTGAAAAATATGCTGAGCGCGTGGAGTCAACGGAGGGTGTCTATGTCGTTCCTGCCTTTGTCGGACTAGGTACACCGTATTGGGACAGCGATGTAAGAGGAGCTGTCTTCGGTATCACGCGAGGGACGTCTAAAGAGCATTTTGTTAGAGCGACGCTTGAATCACTTGCGTATCAGACAAAGGATGTACTTACCGCGATGGAAGCTGATTCGAATATTTCATTAAAAGCACTCCGCGTTGACGGTGGTGCTGTGAAGAACAATTTCCTCTCCCAATTCCAAAGTGATGTATTGGGTGTGCCTGTTGAACGTCCAGTCGTGAACGAAACGACAGCTCTCGGAGCCGCATACCTGGCAGGACTTGCAGTCGGGTATTGGAAGGATCGCTCTGAGATCGCGAAGCAATGGAAAGTGGATCGCACCTTCTCGAATAAAATGGGTGAAAAAGAACGCGACTCGCTTTATGAAGGCTGGAAAAAAGCAGTCCACGCAACTATGGCTTTCAAGTAAAAAATATGATACGATAAAATCAAGTTAATATTCTGGTCGGAGAAATGGAGAGACCGCAACACCTTATAAGCCAACACTATGGTACTTATAGGGGAGTTGTGGTCTCTTTTTGTTTAATGAAAACCAGAAGACGTCAATACCTATGATAAAGATAGAAAATCGAAATTCAAATCGTTCTGAAGATTGCGAAATTCACCCTTTTTCCGTGGACGCTCCACAGGAGTGTCGTGAATTTTTTATAAAAGATCATCAAATAAGCATGACAGACCCAACTAAAAAGGAGTGCAGAGGATGAAACCTTCATTTTCAAGCAGAGACCGAATAGAGAAATTAGAAGCTATGGAACAAGAAGAATACGATGTGTTCGTTATCGGAGGTGGCATTACAGGTGCTGGTGTAGCACTGGACGCTGCAACCCGAGGCATGAAAACAGCCCTTGTCGACATGCAGGATTTTGCCGCGGGAACGTCCAGCCGCTCAACAAAATTGGTGCATGGTGGACTTCGGTACCTAAAGCAGTTTGAAATCAAGATGGTTGCAGAAGTCGGTAAAGAACGCGCGATCGTCTATGAAAATGGACCACATGTCACGACGCCGGAATGGATGCTGCTGCCGATTTATAAAGGCGGGACGTTCGGAAAATTCAGCACCTCGATCGGCCTGCTGGTTTATGATTTTTTAGCAGGCGTGAAACGAGGAGAACGAAGGAAAATGCTGAGTGCTACAGAAACGCTTGAGAAAGAACCGACTTTGAAAAAGGAAGGCTTGAAGGGCGGCGGCTACTACGTCGAATACCGTACCGACGATGCCCGCCTTACGATTGAAGTTCTTAAGAAAGCAGTCGAACATGGCGTCAACGCAGCCAATTATGTAAAAGTGGAAGATTTTATCTATGAAAACGGGCGAGCTGTCGGGGTTGTCTTAAAGGATCAACTTGGTGGTGGAACATATAAGGTCCGTACGAAAAAAATCATCAATGCAGCTGGCCCTTGGGTTGATACATTGAGGGATCGCGACAAGTCGAAGGAAGGGAAGACGTTACATTTGACGAAAGGGATTCATCTCGTCTTCGACCAGGAACGTTTTCCTTTGCAGCAGGCAATCTATTTTGATACACCGGATGGACGGATGGTTTTCGCGATTCCGAGAGATGGTAAGACGTATGTGGGGACGACCGATACGACGTACAACGAAAATATCGCTAAACCAAGAATGACAAATGAAGACCGTGAGTACGTGTTAGGCGCAATCGACTTCATGTTCCCCGACTTAAAAATAACTACTGAGGATGTGGAGTCAAGCTGGGCAGGATTGCGACCGCTTATCCATGAGGAAGGAAAGGACCCGTCAGAGATCTCACGTAAAGATGAAATCTTCATTTCGAATTCTGGCTTGATCACGATTGCAGGCGGGAAATTGACAGGATACCGTAAAATGGCTGACAGCATCGTCAACCTTACTACAGAACAATTGAGGGAAGAGGGAGTCGGCACTTATCCAGGATGCAATACGAAACACTTGCCGATCTCAGGTGGTGACGTCGGCGGTTCAGGTGGATTTGAGACTTTTAAAAAATCTAAAGTTGAGCAAGGCATGAAGCTGGGACTGAAGGAAAAGCTGGCAGAAATCCTCGTCCAACGCTATGGTTCGAACATTGATCCAATTTATGAAATCTACAAAGGGTTGGAAGATGGAGATGGAATGCCGAAGTATTTACGGGCTGTTTTGCAATACAGCATAGATGAAGAAATGGCAACCAAACCGATTGATTTCTTCATCCGTCGGACCGGAGCACTCTTTTTCGATATCGAATGGGTCTTCAAGTGGAAAACGCCAGTCATCGAATCAATGGCAGTACAATTAGGCTGGACAGATGATGAGAAACAGATTTATGAGGTCGAACTTGAAGAACATCTGACCCACTCTACGACACCGATGGATCTGGAGGATCCTGAGACAGCGATTTGATAGTTGTGTAGGAGCGAGGCGTTTGTTTAAAATGTGGAGCTTTGATTGTAGTGTAGAGCTTTGATCGTAGTAAGATTGTACCGAATTGCTCAAGCTGACATCAAAATTGCTCAAGATCACATCGAAATTGCTCAAGATGATATCGAAAATAGCTCAAGATCACATCAAAATTGCTCAAGATCACATCGAAATTGCTCAAGATGATATCGAAAATAGCTCAAGATCACATCAAAATTGCTCAAACCGGTACCAAAACACACACAAACAAACCAAATAATGAAAAAAGCTGGCCGAGATGGCCAGCTTCCTTTTCGAAAAAACCTATTGCCGGTACTGATTCGGTTGCATGTTTTGAGCAGGGGCATAGCTTTGCAACATTTGTGCCATATCTTGTTGTGCAAGCTGCGGAACCTGATAGTAGTGATGTTTGTTCTGATATAGGTAGATTTCATAGGCCATTTCAATAAAATTCGGCACACTGTCCGCAATCACTCTTCTTAACACAGGGTTCGTCATTTCCAAAGCGGTCATTGCTAATAAAGAAGAGGTAGACTTAGCTAGACCGAGCATGTATCCTGACACGCTTTCATCATTCACTTGATTTGCTGAAGTGAAGGGCTTTTTCGGTTGACCAGGACTCAGTCCATACACCGTGTCGTTGTTTTGCTGCATTTTATAAACACGTGTCGAGTGGGTCGGTTTTTGACCGGTCGAAAAGGCTTCGACGATGGTGTTGTACAGGTCGGTGATAAAACTATGCTGACGATATAGAATCGTTCGCAGCTCTTGATCCTTAACGAATTGATCATAAATAAGGTACTGATCCAACATGCCGATGATTGAAGAAAGAACTTCATGGCTGTCGAACATTTCATGGCCGCCATGATTCATACTCGGTGCCATCCGATTTTGCTGTTGAGCAGGATTTTGCTGCATTCCAGGTTGAGGCTGGGTTTGGTTTTGTTGCATGTTTCCAGCAGGCGGTGCGAATTGCTTAACATTCTGCTGCATATTAGTGTTTCCTGGTAAATGCTGCATACCATTTGGATTCATTTGATTTTGCACAATTTATTCCTCCCGAATGTGTAGTTTACCTAGTTAGTGTTTCAACTGTACCCTCAAAACATGTATTTAAAAGTCTTCTTTATTTACGAAATTATCAGACTTTGGTAAGATAAAAATTATTATAGTGATACATATAATCAATCAGTATTACACATCACTATGCTTGGTATATAAAACAAACTTCTCTTAATGGAAAGGGTGATTGTTTTGAGTTTAGTTTTACAAGAAGGAGAGCAAATTACAAAATTCCTTGAAAAACATAAAGAAGCAATCGAGGAAAACTTACTCACGGAAGCCGATAATGTAAGAGATAAGATTGAGGAAATCCAGATGATCGGGAACATCAATCTTTTGGAAAATGCACATAGACTCATCGGTTATGTCGTCAATCAAGAAACTGAGAAATTAGTTGCTTTCGCAAAACAGGAAGGCATAGTCTGGGCAAAGTATTCGATGACCTTGACGTTCAAATTGGACTGGGTGCATGCAATCCGTAGAACATTGTGGAGTTTCCTCTATCAATATGACAAATCACTTAATAAATCCGATTGTCGAGAAGAATTCTATTCAACGGAAAGAACGGTCAATGAACATATCGATCTTTTCCTGAACAATTTCTTTATAAGCTATTCCACGTTCAAAGATAAATTGCTTGAAAGAGAAAAGAAATTGGTAGAAAATCTATCTGTTCAAATCATACCGATCAACGCATCTACCGCTATTTTTCCATTGATTGGCGCCATTGATGAATTCCGTTCGGAAACGATAGAAGATAAAGTATTGGAAGAAGTAAGCAGAGGACGAATCGAGACCTTGATTATCGACCTTTCTGGGGTTGCGCAGATGGAATCAGATGTTACCCACCATCTTCTAAAAGTCATTGATGGTATTTCATTGATGGGATGTAAGGCGATCATTACAGGTATGCGAGCTGATATTGCCAGTAAAATGGTGAAAGAAGGACTATCGTTCAGAGATAAAGCAGAAGTCAGAGGAAACCTGCAACAAGCAATCAGTGCAAACCTCGTCGGTGATAACTGATACGTTAATGAAAAGGGAGCTTACCCAAAAAGCCTCGATAGAAGTGCTTTTGGGTAAGCTTCTTTTCTGTTACTGTATTCCTTTCAATTTTTCCGGCAAAATTTCTAGAAGCAATAAGCATAAATCTAAAACTTATTCCTCGTTTATGTAAAGGAAGTTGCCCATCATAAATCTATTTCATTGCTTTTCATTTCCCATGGTGATACCTTCGAATTAAAGAGGATATTTACATATGTTAGGGGGAGGGGCATGAACGCAAAAGCATTTATGATGGCACTTACAACAGTCGTCATTTGGGGATCGACGTTCGCTGCGATTCGTGCAAGTTTACATGGTGGCTATACGGCAGGGCATCTAGTGTTCACACGTTATTTTATTGCATCAATGATCTTCATCGTTCTGGCACTTTTGCCGGGGATCCGGATCCGTGTCCCAGATAAAAAGGATCTTGTCAAAATAATGCTGCTCGGATTCGTCGGCATCACCCTTTACAATATTGGCGTAACATTTGGGGAACTGACCGTATCTGCAGGAACGGCTGGAATGTTGATCGGATCGACACCTGTATTCACCGCTTTGATTGCAGTACTTGTTTTAAAAGAACATCCTGGAGCCGCTGGATGGATAGGACTTAGCATCGGCTTCATCGGCATTATTTTAATTACTTTAGGTACTTCAGGCTCCTCCTTCAGTATTTCGCAAGGCGCCTTATTGGTACTGATGGCAGCGATTGCAACATCTGTTTTTTTCGTTTTTCAAAAGTCACTTCACTACCGATATACGCCGCTTGAATTGACTGCTTATTTTACATGGGCAGGGACCTTGCCATTTGTCATTTTCACCCCAGGTCTTTTCGAATCGATTCAACAGGCGACGCTCGAAGCAAACTTATCAGCGCTTTATACAGGAATATTTCCCGCAGCTATTGCGTATATCACATGGGCGACCGCCCTTTCATTAGGACGAGCAAGCACTGTGACGAGTATGCTTTATGTTGAGCCGGTGATCGCGATTTTCGTTGCATGGCTCTGGTTGAACGAATGGCCGAGCACGCTTTCCTTGATCGGTGGTATCGTTGCAATTTCTGGTGTTGTCGTCGTAAATGGTTTAGGGAAGAAACATAGGAACATATCCAAAAAAGCAGCCTGATGGGTCTGTAAAAAAGTGTCTGCGTCTCTCCGAACTTAACACTTTGAGGTTTTAATCCAAAATGTTGTGTTGGAAGTGGCTGACACTTTTTCTTTTAGTCCCTTTTTCAAAGGTGGTGGAGATGATGTCAGAAGAAAAATTGGACAAACTGCTAAGCGTCATGTTTGTTATGAAAAAAAGAACAAACTCTCATGACCTGTCAAAATTCTCAACGTAGTAACATTGAATCATATAATTGATATTTGTTTTGTTATGACTCCAGTAGGGTACCTGACTTATATGTAATTATTATTACATAATAAACGTCCTAAGGAGGAGTGGCGAGATGAGTGAGGAAAACAAAAAGAATCGACAGCTTGAACAAGACCGTGTTGATGATAAAGGCAAAAAAATGACGACCAATCAAGGTGTCAAAGTTTCAGAGGATGAATTTTCACTCAAATCGGGAGAACGTGGTCCGACGTTGATGGAGGACTTCCATTTCCGCGAAAAAATGACGCACTTTGATCATGAGCGTATCCCGGAACGAATTGTCCATGCTCGCGGATTTGCTGCACACGGTGAATTTCAGGTATATGAATCGATGAAGGAATATACGAAAGCAGGTTTCTTGCAGGACCCATCTAAGAAAACGCCTGTATTCGTGCGTTTTTCAACGGTCGCTGGATCCAAGGGTTCAGCTGAGACCGTACGTGATGCGCGTGGTTTTGCGACAAAATTTTATACAGATGAAGGGAACTTCGATCTGGTAGGGAACAATATTCCGGTTTTCTTCATTCAGGACGCAATGAAATTCCCGGATCTCGTACATGCTCTTAAACCAGAACCCCACAATGAAATGCCGCAAGCAGCCTCTGCTCATGACACATTCTGGGATTTTGTCGCGAATAATCAGGAATCTGCTCATATGGTGATGTGGGCGATGTCCGGTCGTGCAATTCCTCGGAGTTTCCGTATGATGGAAGGATTCGGTGTCCATACATTCAGATTCGTAAACGATAAAGGGGAAGCGCATTTCATCAAGTTCCACTGGAAGCCTGTACTCGGAACACATGCACTCGTATGGGATGAAGCACAAAAAATCTCAGGTAAGGATGCAGACTTCCACCGAGCTGACCTGTATCAATCGATTGAGAATGGTGACTACCCTGAATACGAATTAGGTGTTCAAATCATTAAAGAAGAAGACGAGTTCAAGTTCGATTTCGACGTTCTGGACCCGACGAAAATCTGGCCAGAAGAAGATGTACCAGTGAAGTTGATTGGTAAAATGACCTTGAACCGCAATGTGGATAATGTATTTGCAGAAACAGAGCAGGTGGCTTTCCATCCCGGACATGTCGTTCCAGGAATTGATTTTTCAAACGATCCGTTACTGCAAGGACGTTTATTTTCATATACCGATACACAGTTGATCCGTTTAGGCGGACCAAATTTCCACGAGCTTCCGATCAATAAACCGGTCTGTCCATTCCATAACAACCAGCGTGATGGATACGGACGCCATACGATCAACAAGGGACAAGTCAGCTATCATAAAAATTCGCTTGCTCAAAACACCCCGGAACCAGCAAGTGAAGAAGAAGGCGGCTTCAAGCACTACCAGGAAAAAGTCGAAGGGCACAAAATTCGCGCTAGAAGTGATAGCTTCAAGGACCACTTCTCACAAGCAACCTTGTTCTGGAACAGTATGAGCAAGCACGAAAAAGAGGATATCAAGCAAGCGTTCAGTTTTGAATTAGGAAAATTAGAAAGTAAATCGGTCCAACAGCAAGTGGTTGATATGTTCGCAAATGTCAGTATGGAACTTGCCACTGAGGTAGCGGAAGCAATTGGTGCGGAAAAGCCTCAAGGAGAGGATTCCACTATCACGAAATCGTCTCCTGCACTAAGCATGGACAATACCGAGAAAAAGCCTGATACACGTAAAGTCGCTGTCATTGTTGCTGACAACTTCAACGGGAAAGAGGTTACTTCTGTACTGGATGGATTGAAGAATAAAGGTGCACAGCCTGAAATCATCAGTGAAAAGCTTGGTGTCGTGAAAGGGACGGAGGGTTCGGCGCTTGAAGTCGATCACACATTTCTGACGGCTGATTCTGTCTTGTTCGATGCGGTTTACGCAGTAGGTGGAAAAAATGAGAGTAAGAAATTCTATAATGATGCAGCCTACTTCATCAACGAGGCATTCATGCATTTCAAACCGATCGGTGCGACTCATGAAGGAACGAAGTGGCTTAATAAGATGGAGTTTGACAAGAGTCCAGGTGTCGTACTTGGTAAAGACATTAACGAATTTACAAACGAATTCCTTGGAGTGATTGCTGAACACCGCCACTGGGATCGCGAATTAGTATAATTGAACGATAGTATAACTGCTACAGCTGTGGCAGTTTTTTCTTTTTGTAAGGGTTGAATATCGGGACAAATTTGAGTGATATCGGTGCAAATCTGAAATTTATCGGTGATTTAGTGGGAAAGTGTAAATTTTTTACTGAAATAAGAACAAATGTTCTTGTGTTATTCGTGTTTTGGCATTATAATGAAGTTAGTGGTAAAAATTTGATAATTTCAGGAGAGTGATTGCATTGAAACACCTTACACCTTATTTTACGTTCGACGGGGATGGAAAAGCAGCACTGGAGTTCTATACGGATGTTTTTGGAGGAGAAGTAGTTGAATCGATGACGTTCGGAGATGCTGAGTTCGAGACTCCGTCAGAAGCGGATGATCGGATTATGCATGCTTACTTCAAAAAAGGAGATATGGTTTTCATGGTGTCTGATACTTTCCCAGGACAAAGTGTTCCAAAAGAAAGCAACGTATCAGTAGTCATCGAACCTGAAAATGAAGATGAACTTCAACGTCTATATGATCGTTTAAAGGAAAATGGAACAATTTTGATGGAATTGCAGGATACATTCTGGGGAGCAAGATACGCACTTGTCAAGGACGCTTACGGAATTACTTGGAACCTGAACTATCAAAAGTAATGTGTGTTACACAATATAGAAAACGAAAAAATAAAGTAATTAACAGCTACCTACTTTGTAAAATTAAAGATAAGTGAATTTATGTATTTATTATGATAATAGTAACTTGTCTTTAATGTCACACATAATAAAAAATTAGTACATCACTTGTATATAGTGGTGTACTTTTTTGTTTATAAGACCTTCGCAGGATAAATCAAGATCGAAACTTAAAGATTGTAGATAACTGTTTTATCAGGATATCTTTCACAACCTGATATTAGAGGATAAAATAGTGGTCAGTCCAGAAGATGAGACTTAATTCTGGACTGCCGCGTTACCCGAAATATTACTTGTGCTTTTTAGAGATTCTATCGTTCACCAGCGTTGGTATCTTTTTTATATGTGATCAAAAATGTGCAACTTTGCTAGTAGTAAAAATGATGTTACTTTCCACTATTGTTTTTATGATTTCTTCTTTTGAGAAGAATGTTGAATAGATGTTTATAAGAAAATAGTGGAGAATATTTATAAATAGATTCGTATTTCCAAGCCTCGCGATTAGCAAAATCAAGGGTACTATTTATGTCATTAACTTGATAACGATAGTAGTAATCAGTCATGGTATCCCTCCTGAGTACGCCAAATTTCTATTAAGCTTGGGATCTTATCCTAGTCCTTATGCCTTAATGATTTTTACCATTTGCCTTATTGCTCCAAGGTGATAGGCTGAGTGTGCTATAGCGCCCAGCACCTCATTTGCTTTAAATTCATCCCAGTCAACTGAATCGATTTTTTCTAAAACAGTTTTATAATCTCGTCGCAGGGTTTCTTGAATCTGACCCCAATGCTGCTGATCCACTGAAGTGATTTTCCAACTATCTTGCCAGTTTATTTTGGGTATATTTCCATCAAAAATATTGATTGTGCCCCATAGATAAAAACGCGTATGTTCTAAATGAGCAGCAATTGTTGTTCCGTGAACCGGAATAGACGCTTCGGTAGCAGTTATTTTTTCAACAGTTCCAAAAAGTCCGCTGTCAGGCTTTGATTCAGTAAACCAACTCCCCTTTTCAGGTGGCCCCTCAAAAGTTTCCTTCAAAAGTGTTTTAACTGATAAAATCAACAACTCATTCATTTTATTACCTCCAGTTAAATAGTCTCATAGGCTTCATAAAACATAAGAAACGATGGCGGTTATCAGAGTGATATAACCCTCTAAATATATTTAGGTGGTTATATCATAAAGGATTTGATTTTAACTGTCAATATCATTTATGATGGTTATAATAAAATTCGGATCCAAAGAGGTGACCTAGAGACTTTTGACATTCTTCAAGGGTGGCCCGAATCTGATAACATTACGAGAAAAATAAAGGAGTAAGGTAGGATGGCCGATTTAAATAAAGATAAAGATGTGTACACGCATGATTTGATTGGGGAGCGTTTATGTTTGGATTTTGCAAATACCGTTAGTTGGCACGATAGTAAGCAATCCCAGGAGTGGCTGACAAGTTATGAGAAGTTAGTAAACTGGTGTTTGCATGCTGATATTCTTAAGAAGCAACAATCGCTTTTATTACTCAAAAAAGCGGAAGAAAGACCTTCCGAGGCAAAAAAGGTTCTCCAACAAGCTATTGAGCTGCGAGAGTCTATCTTCCAAATATTTAGTTCGATCTCAAATGAAAAAAGGCCAACCTCAAAGGATCTCTCAATTTTGAATAGCGCTTTAGTCAACGCTTATAAAATGATGCGAATAGTACCTGAGGAAAATAAATTTTCTTTGGATTTTCTGAATCGTGAAGAAACGTTAGACGGAATGCTCCCACCGATTGTTCAATCTACTGTAAACATTCTCATTTCTGAAAAAGAACTAAGTAGGGTGAAAAAGTGTGAAGGGGATCCATGTGGTTGGTTGTTTTTGGATACAAGCCGCAATCGTAGCAGGCGCTGGTGTTCTATGGCAGATTGCGGGAATCGTGCAAAGGCAAGGCGTTTTTACCACAATAAAAAGTAATAGCTCCTAATGTGGAAATAATTGGAGGGATGTTCATCTTACACAAACGGCGTAGGTTTGTTTAATAAGAGCTTGATATCTCATATTAATACAAGGTATTTTGGGGAAAATAAACAGATTAGATAAAAAAAATGGATTTAATCATATTCATTGTGGGCTAAAAGGTATGTGGGCTACTTTCAAGGGGATGAACCGGGTTATCAAGTTACTGCACGGTAAGATCTAGCTATTTTTTGAAAATTGAACTCTACTCTTCCTAATTTAATTATAGCATACAAAAAATGGTAAATATAGACTATTTATTCTTATTTGCTACTGCTAAAATACAATAAATAAAGAAATGTAAAAGTTAGGAGAGATAAAGAATGAGTTCTTTGGTTCTCGGTTTTCAGGAAATGGAAAAAACGGAGATTTTGCTCGTTGGCGGTAAAGGGTTAAATTTAGGAGAATTATCTAAAATTGAAGGAATACAAGTACCAGAAGGATTTTGTGTTACAACAGTTGGATATCAAAAAGCCATCGAACAAAACGAAACGTATCATGCTTTGTTGGATCGACTAACAATGCTAAAAGTAGAAGATCGGGATCAAATTGGTGAAATCAGCCGGAAGATTCGACAAATCATTATGGAAGTAGAAATTCCTTCCGATGTTGTGAAAGCAGTAACACACTATCTCTCCCAGTTTGGTGATGAACATGCTTATGCAGTGCGTTCTAGTGCGACTGCTGAAGATTTGCCACATGCCTCTTTTGCTGGTCAACAAGACACCTATTTAAATATCATCGGCAAAGAAGCAATCATGCAGCATATCAGTAAATGTTGGGCTTCCCTATTTACGGATCGTGCGATAATCTACCGTATGCAAAATGGATTTGACCACAGTCAAGTTTATTTATCCGTTATCGTCCAAAGGATGGTGTTCCCACAAGCTTCCGGAATACTATTTACAGCTGACCCAGTTACCTCAAACCGAAAGTTGCTGTCGATCGATGCTAGCTTTGGACTGGGTGAGGCGCTTGTCTCTGGCTTAGTGTCTGGGGACAATTATAAAGTGCGGGAGGGTAGGATTGTGAAGAAGACGATTTCTACCAAAAAGTTGGCTATCTATGGACTAAAAGAAGGCGGAACAGAGACCCAGCAAATCGATCCTGATCAGCCAAAAGACTCAAACACTAACTGAACAACAAATTTTACAATTAGAACGCATGGGAAGACAGATCGAAGCTTATTTTGGTTGCCCACAAGATATCGAATGGTGTTTGGTTGATGATACATTTTATATTGTCCAGAGTCGTCCAATCACTACTTTATACCCCATCCCCGAAGCAAATGATCAAGAAAATCACGTCTATGTATCTGTTGGTCATCAACAAATGATGACCAATCCCATGAAACCACTGGGATTGTCTTTTTTCCTATTAACGACTCCTGCACCCATGCGTAAAGCAGGTGGAAGGTTGTTTGTTGATATCACACCTAATCTGGCCTCACCTGTTAGCAGAGAATTATTATTAGATACCCTGGGACAACAAGATCCGCTCATAAAAGACGCACTTATGACCATAATAGAGCGAGGAGATTTTATAAAATCGTTACCACATGATAAAAAAGAAGAGAGTCACAGTAAAAGCAATAAAGGTATGTCGTCTACGGGTTTGTTTACAAGCACAAATCGAAAACGATCCGACAATCGTTTCTGATTTGATTAAGCGTAGTCAAACATCGATAGAAGAGTTAAAGCATAACATCCAAACGAAATCAGGACCGGATTTATTTGATTTTATTCTAGAAGATATCCAGCAACTAAAGAAGATTTTATTTGATCCACAAAGTTCTGATGTGATTACGGCTGCTATGAACGCTTCATCATGGATCAATGAAAAAATGAACAAGTGGTTGGGTGAAAAAAACGTAGCAGACACGCTTTCTCAATCTGTGCCAAACAATATTACTTCGGAAATGGGGCTGGCGCTATTGGATGTTGCCGATGTGATTCGCCCTTATCCGGAAGTAATTGCTTATTTACAACATGTAAAAGATGATAACTTTTTGGATGAATTGGTTAAATTTGATGGTGGACAGGAGACCAAAGACGCTATCTATGCTTATCTTAATAAATACGGAATGCGATGTGTCGGAGAAATCGATATGACTAAATCCCGTTGGAGCGAAAAACCAACGACACTTGTCCCTATGATTCTTAGTAATATCAAAAACTTTGAGCCTAATGCCAGCAATCGGAAATTTGAGCAAGGGCGACAGGAAGCTTTGAAAAAAGAAAACAAGAGTTATTAGATCGATTGAAGCAATTACCGGATGGTGAACAAAAAGCCAAAGAAACAAAACGAATGATCGACCTGATCCGGAATTTCAGCGGGTTTAGGGAATATCCAAAATACGGCATGGTTAATCGCTACTTCGTTTATAAGCAGGCTTTACTGAAAGAAGTCGAACAACTCGTACAAGCCCACGCTATTCATGAAAAAGAAGATATAAACTACCTCACTTTTGAAGAACTTCGCGAAGTCGTACGTACAAATAAACTGGATTACCAGATCATCAGCAAACGAAAAGATGAGTACAAATTATATGAAAAACTAACTCCCCCACGTGTTATCACGTCTGATGGTGAAATCATTGTAGGTAAGTACAAACGAGAAAATCTCCCAGCCGAAGCTATTGCAGGTCTACCTGTTTCTTCCGGAGTTATAGAAGGGCGGGCACGTGTCATCTTGAACATGGAAGATGCGGATCTAGAAGATGGAGATATATTAGTCACCTCCTTTACTGACCCTAGCTAACCATTGTTTGTATCCATAAAAGGCCTAGTCACCGAAGTTGGTGGACTGATGACCCATGGAGCAGTGATCGCACGTGAATATGGCTTACCAGCAGTTGTCGGTGTGGAAAATGCTACCAAACTGATAAGAGACGGGCAACAAATTCGCGTGCATGGAACAGAAGGGTATATCGAAATATTGTAATCGACCCGAAGTATAAGAAAAAATACCTGAAAGAACCTTTCCCAGATACTGATGCCATATGTAGTATAAAAAGGATAGATAAAGCTGATAAAGTTCTGCTTTATCTATCCTTCTATTTCACCTTATACTTCTTTTTTATCTAGTCATTTCATCATAACCTTGACTTTTAGAAATATAGCTATGTTAAATAACTAATTGAAAAGGGTTGTCCGAAGTCTAGTTTTGGACAACCCCAGTTGTATTTTAGGTGTGCTACATTCATCAGGATTTTTGGAGACAGAGATCCTTCAACTCTTCATGCTCTGAAAGATCAACCCAAATGACAGCACCTAAGGGGTGAACATATGTAAGGGGTGTTTCAAACAGTCGGGGGTTACGGAGCACCCAGGCATGAGTTTTACGATATGGTTCCTCGGTGCACTGTTCATTGGGGACACAATGAAACTCTTCTCCTTGCTGGTACTCTTCTAAACTGATTTTCAGACAGTCAATGAGTTCGACTGTGCCGAAGATTTTTCCTGAACCGCTTTTAATCAATGCAATTTTGCCTCGGATATTTGTGTTCGACCCTCTGATCTCCCATGTTTTCCTTCCGTCAAAAATGTAATCGATCCAGGGGGACTTTATCAATAATCCTTTCATATCATGCTCCTCATCTACTTGTTAATGATGATTCTAACATTCTTTCATGATTTTGATGAAAGCTGAGTAAAATCTGTCATTTTAACAGTTTGAACGGGACGTTTGGTATTTGTTTGGGTTCTTTTTGGCGATGCACTTCGATTCAATTCTTGTTCAAAGCCTGTCATCGTCATTTTCCCTGCTAGAATGGTCAATGTAAAGGCCAGGACAGGGATGAAGGTGATCCAAGGATAACCGGTCCAAATGAATTCCCACCAGAGACCGAGCAGTCCAGACCATTCATTCGACAGGGAGTATTCCCTGCTCATGTCAAACATATCTTTTTTTACGTCCATACCTCCAACGAATATTCTCAATATCCCCAGGTGTGCCATTATCAACAGGACCTGGATCAGTTCTCTCATATAGATCATGATCAGCTGTGGAATCAAGTAAGGGATCAGATGTTTCTTGAGGATATGTCTTTTGCCAGCACCGAGAACGGCTACACCTTCCATGAATTCCTTTTTCAAAAATCGATCCGTTTCATTAAGGATGAGTAATGAATTCGTAGGAATGGCGATCACTGTAAGTACCAACACAATGATAAGCCCTTGATCAGTAAAACTTAACGAATATTCTCCTACATAAAACTTCTCATATAATAAAACCCAAATCAGTAAGAAGAATGCGAGGAGTGTGGCAGGAAAATAATTCCCCGCATCGACGAACCAAGCAAAAAACTTCTTTGTTTTAGAGAAAAACATACCTATAAAAACCCCGATTACAGTCGAGATGAATACCCGGAAAAAAGCGGTCACAAATGCGATACCTAACGTATATTTCGCTCCGATCACCATGATCGTCAAAAGACCACGACCGAAGTGTTCAGTTCCAAATGGCGGGTGATCTGTTGGATTATACGGATGGGGCACCAGCTCTCGATTATCATCATGCAGGAGCCCTATGATAGGAATTGAATCATCCTTCACCACATGATAAACGAGACTCGAAACAAATAATCCGATAATAAAAAGTGCTCCAATCAGAAACATTGGATTTTTCAATAACCGGACCATCATTAAATCATCACCTCTTTTCCGGTAGTGCGTTGTATGACAAGCTTAGAAATCAATAGGATCAGGAAAATCGGTATGTAGAACATGATCAGGCTGAACGCAATGATCTCAATTTGCTTATAGTTCAAGATATATTTCGTCAAGCCGTATATGTTGAAGATCCTTTCTAAAATGATCAAATTCGAGAGCATCAACCAGACGATTGCTTTCGAGTGGCTTGTTATTCCAATCACGGCATTCCGGAAGATATGTTTTAAGAACAATAGATTCGTGCCAACACCTTTACTGACTGCAAATTCCGCATACTGTTTCTCGTATTCTTCCATTGTCATGAACAACGAAACTTTATAGAAAAATAGAGTCGGAAGGAGCGAAAGCACGATGATCGGCACGAAATAAACCTTTTCGAATGCTCCAGCGATTGGAAACAACAGGATTTCCGTTTTTTTATAAAACCAGATGATGAAGAATTGTACGACAAAAATGACGAAAATATCAGGCAGTACTTCTAAGAAAGAAAGGATTCTTGACAAGACATGGACCATCCGTTTTGGCAAAAACGAGGTCAGATAGGTCAGGAATATTCCTGCAAACATAGCAGTTACTAAAGCGGCCATGAATATTTTGATCGAGTAAAGATAGTATTCCCAAAACATAGGGAAGAGAGAATAGTTCTTTTCAAGAGGACTTGGAAAAGGACCTGGATATTTGATGCCGTAAATATCCTTATAAACGATGATTTCACTTGGATTCACAAGCAAAATCACAAGCTTGTTAAGGTTTTGGAAATAACTCGTGAAACTGATATCGATCCCATACATTGTCATCCCGAGAAAAGCAGAAATCATGACAATACCAATTACGACAAAAAGAAAACGTATAATATTGTCAGCTATCGATTTTACCAAACCCACCACCTACCCCAATGACATTAATAATTGCCTATAATTATAGACGAAGCAAAAACAGTTTGGTAGAGAATTACTTTTTTGGTTTTTGAGGATGAAACCTTTCAGTTGATGTGAACGTAAATGAGAAAAGCAGAATGATAGGGAGCGGGTAAAATGAAGAGGCTTTATGTAATTCTGACTTTGGTTTTGATCATAGGTTTCGTTAGTGGGTGCAGTGATAAAAAGGATAAACCCGAAATGACAGAACAATTGAACGGAACGTGGAATGGAACAATCAATGTGCCGGGGCAGCCGTTGAATATCATCGTAAATTTTGAGCAAAAGGATGAGTTGGCGGGTACTATCAGCATCCCTGTCCAGAATGTAGCGGATTTCAGATTATCGGAAATCAAACTGAATGACGATAAAGTCAATTTTAAAATGCCACTACAAGGACAAGAAGTCATGCTTTACGGAACAATCGACAAGAATAAGATAGAAGAAACGTTCACACTATCCGGCCAAAGCTTCCCTTTTGAACTTAAAAAAGGAGATACAACCGCTGGCCAGCCAGAAGAGGAGGAAGATTTCCTGACAATCGGAAGAAACGACAGCTTGAAACGTTTAGCAAAAAGACTAGCGGAGAATGGAATTGCAAGTCTTCGTTATGACAAACGTGGAGCTGGTAAGAATCAAGAGGCGGTCATAACAGAAGAAGATATCCGATTCGACCGATTTGTTGAGGACGCTGAAAAATGGATTGAATTACTCGAACAAGATAAACGGTTTACAGATATCATTATCATCGGGCATAGTCAGGGTTCTCTTGTCGGGATGATGGCTGCGGAAGATTCGGCAGCCGATGCGTTCATTTCGATTGCGGGTGCCGGCCGGACGATTGATGAAGTTTTGAGAGAACAGTTGGAAACATTGCCAGATGAACTATATGATGAAAGTGAAAGCATTCTTGAAGAACTGAGACGAGGGAATAGAGTGGAAGAGGTAGATCCTCAGTTGATGAGCATATTCAAACCGAGTGTCCAACCATTCCTCATGTCTTGGTTGAACTACGATCCGACTGAAGAAATCCGACAGATGAGCATCCCGACACTCATCATCAACGGAAAGAATGATGTCCAGGTATCGGTAAAGGACGCTGAAAATCTTGCTGCTGCAAGGCCGGATGCCGAACTGTTGTTGATCGATAAAATGAACCACGTGTTAAAAGAAGCACCGGAGAACAGGGATGAAAACCTTGCGACCTATTCTGACCCATCACTGCCCTTAGCAGACGGCTTGGTGGAAGGAATTACAAATTTTTTAAAAGAAAATCAAATTAATAAGTAAATGATTCCAGTTGGGACTGACCAAATGAAAAGTGTCAGACACCTCCAACACAACATGTAATATCAAAATATAATTTTTCTCAAAATGTTGTTTAGTGGAGAGACTCAGACACTTTTAGGTCCGCCCCTTTTATTTTACGTTGGAGAAACTGAATTCGTAATGAATTTAATCCCTCTGATGCGTTGACAATCGACAATGAACGGATTACTATCGCTTTCATCGATCAATGTAACACAACAATCTTTATGATCAAGACAGGTGAAAATATAGTCCTGATCTTCGAAGAATTCATCATCACCTAAAGTGATTTGGATGACATCACCTGTTTTAAGCTTTTTAAATTGATGACACACACAACCTTTGCAATCTCTTTTGTCGCATCCACAACTCATCATATATCCCTCCCTTTGTTATCCATTTAATGGCTCATTCTGAAAAATCTTCACTCCAGCGATCTGAGTACAATCAAAAAAGACGATCGAGTCTTCTTGAGGTCTTCTAGTGGTTATACAACACTTTTTTTCATCTAGGCATACGAAAACAAAATCTTCATTCTCAAAAAATTCATCTGTGTTGTCAATTGCAATTTGAATAGTGGTTCCTGTTTCTAACTTACGGAACAATTTACAAATACAACTGTTACAATCCTTAAAATGTTTTCTCATGATTCTCCTCCTTCTATACCGGAATGCAATTTACTCGACAGCACCTGGTCCGTTTTCGTTTACGATTTCGAACGCAACAAGATCATTGCAGTCCAAAATGAAAGCATTGTCGTCACTAGGATCGATCAAAGTAACACAGCACGTTTCCTTATCAAAACAGACAAAACGGTATTCTTGGTCTGCTTCAAAAAAATCTTCAAGAAAAGCAAGCCTGATCAGCGTTCCTTTTTCCAGATCTCTTAGCAGGTCACAGAGACAGCTTTTACATTTGTTTTTCTTTTTTGTATGTCGGACTGTTTCCCCTTCATTAAAAAGTCCTTTTTTTCTCAATGTCAATCCCTCCTTTAACGTCTCAAAAAGGTATACTGCATCTTATGAAATTAGTCCAATTATGTATAGGCGTCCACCTATATGCCCCCCCATGCCTCGAAAGCCTATTTTCACAATGACCTAGACCTTGCCGTGACCTTAATCTATTAATTTGCGTAAACTAGTAATGAAATAATAGAAAGGTGTGATTTCAAACTTGATGGACTTCTCTCCTCATAGGATCCTCATCCGTTTCCGCGATAAAACCCCACCTGATAGATGTCTTCACATACATCAACAAGCTAGAGCGAAAGTAACCCGAATCATAAAAGAACTGAACGTTGAAATCGTAGAAGTTCCACCAGAACAAATAGAGGAATGTCTTCATTGCTATTTAAGCTGCAGTGAGGTTGAATTCGCCGAAAGAGATGCACTCGTCAAGGCAGATCTTGTTCCGAACGATCCGCTTCTCCCTCAACAATGGGGTGTTCTGAAAGTAGCTGCTACAAGGGCGTGGAACATTACACGTGGTTCCACGAAAGTCCCGATTGCCATCCTCGATACGGGGCTCGACATGACCCATCCTGATCTCCAAGATAAAATCATTTTGAACGCTAATTTTTCAGATACGTCAACAGCGCAGGATTTCAATGGCCATGGAACCCATGTGGCTGGCATAGCGGCAGCCGTCACGAAAAATGGAAGGGGGGTTGCAGGACTTGCGATCAATCCTACATTGATGAACATCAAAGTACTGGATGATGGTGGGACAGGCTCTTTGAGTAGTGTCGTACAAGGCATCGTTTATGCTGTAGATAATGGGGCCAAAGTCATTAACATGAGTCTCGGTACTACGTTCTTCAGTTCAACACTCCATGATGCGGTCAAATATGCGCAAAGGAATGGGGTGCTGTTAGTCGCTGCAGCAGGTAATGATGGGGTCAATCAACATAATTATCCAGCTGCTTTTGCTCAATGTATAAGTGTTGCGGCAGTTAACCGGGAGGACACGAAGGCTTTCTTTTCTAACTTCGGAGCTTCATGGGTTGATCTTGCAGCTCCAGGGGTCGAACTGTTATCGACCATGCCGACCTATCCGAATGCCATCGGACCACAAAACTACGGCTTTCTATCCGGGACATCTCAAGCAACACCCTTAGTTAGCGGATTGGCAGCATTACTTCTTTCCCTAAATCGAAATGCGAATGTCGTCAGACGGACCATCGAATCGACAACTGTTCCAATTGCAGGGGTAGGCACCCTGTATGAATATGGACGGATCAATGCCTATAATGCCCTGTTGAAACTACCTCGATAAAAAAGAGGCTATCCAATGAGTGTCTGACTTTCTACGACATGTGGGGTGGAGCCTATGGACTGCCTCATCTTAAATTTAACGGACATCTGAGCCGTTATTTGTGACCAAAAGCGATGATTTGAAAAATGAACGGACACCACGGACGTTATTTGTTCCCACAGTGGCAAATTTCGAGGGAATTTGGCAAATAAGGTCTCTGATGTCCGCTATTTTTGTAAAACAGTAAGTTTGAAGGCAAATAAGGTCTCTGGTGTCCGTTACCGACTATTCAAATCAGCAACAGTGTTCCTTTTTATCAATTCAAAGGGCATTTCTTTATGCTGGGCCTCCTCTGCATTCAAGACAGAATCGAGCAGTGTTTTCCCCATTTTTTCTAGAGGAAGATCGATTGTCGTGAGTTGCAGATATTCAGAAATTGGATGGTTGTCGAAACCGATAATCGATAATTGCTCAGGTGTCTGTATGTCCTCTTTGGCACATTGCATTAGAATACCAGCAGCCACCTGATCGCTTGTCACAATCAATGCAGTCGGCTTTTCGGCAAGGCTCAAAAGGTTATGGACGACTTTTTCTCCATCTTCAATCGTATAGGAGTGGTCAAATATCCATTCGTCTCGAACAGGTTCACCAATCTTTTTTAACGTGTCGAAGTAAGCGGCTTCCCTCTGTTTGCTATTCGTTCCAGTCCGCCTGCCGATACAATAACCGATTTTTCGATGCCCATTTCGAACAAGTTGGTCCATTCCCTTTTTAAAGGCTTGATAGTGATTGATATAAACGGATTTCAAGTTATGATCATGTCCGTCCTCACATACAACGATAGGTCCGTAAGTCTCATATGTTTCAATGATGCTCCAGTCGCACTCTCTGGAGCAAATGATCAGACCATCAATCTGTTTCATCCGCAGCATTTTTAGTGCTTCAACTTCTCGGTCCAGATCATAATCCGTCTGAAAGAGGATCAGCTTATAATCTTTCTTCAAAGCTTCATTTGCAATCCCATCTAAAATCGAGCTGAAGTAAGGATGGTTGATGAAAGGAAGGACCACCCCGACGAGTTTTGTGATGCCTTTTGTAAGGTGTACCGCGTTGATATTGATATGATAATTCAACTCTTCAATCGCTTTCATTACAAGATTCCGCTTTTCCTCACTTACATAAGGATGGTTATTCAAAACCCTCGAGACGGTCGTTATTGAAACACCAGCAGCCTTTGCCACATCACGGATATTCGCCACGGATTTTCACCTCTTTCTTATAAGACTTAGGTACGCCGGATTAGATGCTTACTTTAAACGAAATTTACGACACTCCTGCGGGACCAGCAAGCCAGGCGAGACCCCACAGCGAGGAACTCGCGAGGAGGATCGCGGATCGCCCGCGGAAAGGGAGTGAATTTCGTTAAGTCTTACAAAGCTTTTTATAAAAAACACTTGCTATGAAACGCGTTTCACACATTATAGTCAAATCAATTAAACCATATAAAGGATGTGTTATGCATGTTGAGCGGTTTGATTATAATTATTATCTTGTGTTTCGTCGAATTGGCAGGGGCTCATTTTGTATTGGGTTCAATGGAGGATGAGTCTAGGAAACGGTATGAACGATATGAGGATTTCTTTTATGAAGAATGAGTGCTTTGATAAAGATAGGCGTTTGATCTGAAAGAAGAAGGACCCACCGAGTATTCCATAAATGGTTTACTTAAGGAGATGAACACAAGTAAATATCAAATCAAAACGCACTGGATTTTTCACAAAGAAATTCACAGTGCGTTCTTTATTGTCATATCAAGGCAAATTTAATTTTTGTTTCTAAATCTCGTACAAATTCACATACCTACACAAGGTCAGAAATTATTATAAGACAATATGTGAATTAGTGTAATTTGCATTGCGATTTTGTATACGAATAACGAATGAGTCTAGAAAAATATGTTAAAATATAGAAATGAAAATTGATGGTCTTTATTCAACAAACGGGCAGCATTAATTGAATAAGAGTTATGAAACCTTTGGTTATTGATGTCGTATAACAATTAGGAACTTATGCAATTTACTAAGAAGGGGTTAAGCGATATGGCTGAAACATTGAGGGGTATGGAAAGGTATTTTAAACAAAGTGTTAAAATAAAAAAATTTATCATATTATTTTTTTAGGAACAATCGTTGCTTTTACAAAATTTCCAGTAAGTTTGGTAGGTTGGATGGCACCTTTTAATGTAGAGACCCCAGACTATTTTCCTTTCGAAGTGGAAGATAAATATGGAAAATTTATTGGTTTCGATAGGGTAAAGTTAGTATATAAAAATTCAGATGAGTCTTTAACTGTATGGGTAACCAGTGAAATTGGTTGGAACAATGTATCAAGTTGGGATGAACAAATTACACTCTCTGACGGTAACAAAGCTTATTATAATAAAAGTGATAAGACTCAGATGATAAGCTGGCGAAATAATAATGTGGAATACGCCATCGACTATGAGGGGAATAAGCTATTAGATAAAAATGAATTAATTAAATTTGCATCATCTATAAAATAAATGTGTTATTCAAGATAAGGGGGCGAATCTTAAACTGGGGCTTTAATTGAATGACTAATTAAAAAAGAAAAAGGCTTAGAGGAGGTTTCTTCTAAGCCTTTTGGATATGAATTATACTGTGAATCATTACTTGTATTCTGTGTGATTTCCGCAGTGATTTGGTTCGTATTTTACCATTTTGCACCTCATAAGTGACCCAGTTAAACATTCCAATGTGGGTCTTATCACGCTTTCATATACTGAAGGGCGGGATGTAACGCCCATCAATATCTGTAAACTGATATTCTTTAGCTAAATCGCCTACTCGAATGACCTGGCCTGTTTTAGCCATTATATCGGGATCGTTTGCTAGTGCTTTAATACCGCGGCCAATATAATGAGGAGTTTCAGTCCGTTGTAAATCTTCTGCTTCCTGCCAGTGCTCTTCGTCTGATCCATGGAATTTCAATACAAGTTCTGTTCTCATGAATCCTGGTGAGACAGCTACAACAGCAATATTATCTGGTTTCAAGTCGATCGAAAGCCCATACGCCATCCGGACCAGTGCGTTCTTTGCGAGATCGTAATAGAAGTGACCAGTGTATCGGCTGTTATCCCAGAAAGTAGTGTGAAAGATGACCCCTTGTTCATTTTCACGCAACAACGGAACAGCATAGTGGTTGGTCGCCAGTTGTGCCCGGACCCCTGCTGTAAACATCGTATCCCAATGTTCCAGTGGCAATTCATAGAAAGGTCCTGCCTCAATCCCTAAATCATGTGCCCCCCAAACGTTATTGACGAGTATGTCCATTTTTCCTTGTTCTTCATGGATTTGGGTGATGACCGCTTCCGTTTCTGAATCCTTTGTATGATCGCAGCGTACAGCGATTCCCTTCCCATCCATTGCTTCGATTTGTTCCACAGTCTCATCAATTGTACCTGGCCAATCATTCGTAGAATTTTCTTTTATGCTCCGTCCCGTCACATAAACTGTGGCGCCGGCTTTCCCGAGTTCAATCGCAATTCCTCGGCCAGCACCCCTGCTTCCACCTGTTACAAGAGCGACTTTTCCATCTAATGGTTTCATAAAAATCCATCCCTTCAGAGTAGATGCTTTCATTATACAGAGGAAATCTTGACATCCTTTGTCATATTTCTTTAAATAAAAGTATCAATTCTAGGAAAAAGGTGAAGACGATGAGAGGCGATCGGTTGGTTTCTATTGTGCTGTTATTACAATCACATGGACGGTTGACAGCTGCAGAACTGGCAGAAAAATTAGAAGTATCCGAGCGGACGATCTATCGGGATTTAGAAGCGTTAAGCGGCACAGGAATCCCAGTTATAGCTGAACGTGGAAGAAATGGGGGGTGGTCCTTACTTGAAAACTATCGGACCACGTTGACGGGCCTTAAAGAGTCTGAAATCCGTACATTATTTCTTTCACCTTCCACACAATTGCTTGAGGATCTAGGATTGGCTCGAACTTCAGATGAAGCTAGGAATAAATTGATCGCTTCATTACCCTCTGAATATCGTAGAAGAGCGAAAGAAGTGTGGAATCGCATTCATATCGACACGAGCACATGGCGAGATCAAAAAGAAAAGATCATCACATTCGATGTCTTGAAAAATGCGATTTGGAATAATTACAAATTAAAGATCAAGTATCAAACAGCCGAAGGAAAAGCGATGGGACGTGTGGTGGGGCCATTAGGGTTGGTCGCCAAAGGGAGTCGGTGGTACTTGATCGCTTGCAAGGAAGATGGAGAATTTCGGAATTACCGTGCTTCACGGATTGAATACGCCGAACTTACAGATGAACCATTTGAGAGACCAGAGGATTTTGATCTTGCTTCATACTGGAAATCTTCAACGAAAGCATTTATCGAGAAATTGCCGAACTATTCCGTGTGGGTGGAGGCAGCACCTTCTATACTGCCAAGAATGAAATTCACCGGACGCTTTGTGCAAAAGATCGAGGCTGGAAGTGAACCCGGGGAAGGTTGGACACCTGTCAAACTTTCTTTTGATACAAAAGAGGAAGCGATAAGCTACATACTAGGGTTTGCGGATCAGATGAAGGTGATCGAGCCGGAGGAATTGAAAGCTGAAATCCTTTCCGCAGCTGAAGCGACGGTTCGTTTTTATAAAAAGGCAAACAGAGTGGATGTTGAAAGAAAAGGGTAATAATCTTTTAAATTGTTGCCATAAAGGATTATTAACAAAGATATAGAACAAAAGATAAAGGGCTGGATTATTGAATTGAAATTGATTGGAGGACAGGAAATGAAAAAGGATTTTGAAAAGTTGTAACGTTTAACAATTCAATCTTATGCTCGGCCTCCACCTTTACCTTTACTAAGGATAGAACTAATTTTAAATATTCTAATATACTGGAGGTTCGATATGAGAACGGAAAAAGAAATGATGGATTTGATTTTGGGAAAAGCGAAGAAGGATGAGAGAATACGGGCGGTCGTGTTGAATGGTTCACGTGCAAACCCGAATGTCAGCAAAGATATCTTTCAGGATTATGATATCGTCTATTTCGTAAATGACATCCAGTCTTTTACGAAGGATCATAGCTGGGTAGATTATTTTGGAGAGCGAATCATGATGCAGATGCCAGAAGATAAGGTGATGCCTCCGGCTGAGAATGACGGGAAATTTGCCTATCTTATGCAGTTCATGGACGGGAACCGCATCGACTTGACATTGATTCCTGTTGATAAGATGGAGGAGCTCGTCAACTGGGACAGCCTCAGCATCAAACTCTTGGATAAAGATGATATTGTAGGGGAGTTACCTCCTTCTGATGATCGTGATTACCATATTAAGCAGCCTTCTGAAAAAGAATTCGCGGATACTTGTAATGAATTCTGGTGGATCTGTATGAATATCAGCAAGGGTCTATGGCGCGAAGAATTATCCTATGTGATGTTCATGTACGAGCAGATCAATCGGAATGTTCTCGTCCGTATGATTGAGTGGAATATCGGAATTGAAACAGACTTCAATATCAGCGCAGGAAAGTTTGGCAAGGATTTTAAAGATCTGTTGAATCAAAAGGATTGGCAGGCGTTTGTTGCAACCTACTCAGGACCTGATTATGAGAATATTTGGGACTCTCTCTTTATGATGTGTGAGCTGTTCCGGAAAAAAGCCATCCATGTTGCTGATCATTTCGGTTACGAATATTCCTATGACGATGATAAGAAGGTTTCCGAGTATCTGAAACGTGTCCAAAAGCTTCCTAAAGATGCAGTGTCACAGGTCTTGTAGGATGGGTGACATGATAAACGTAACACAAGCCGTGCCACAGGATTTAGATGAAATCTTGGTTATCGATAATGAAGTGATTGGAAATAGCAACCGAAGGTCCATGTTCAAAAAAGCGATCCATGAGGGAAGATGTCTAGCAGTCCGATCAGTGCATTCTACCATTAAAGGCGTATTGATCTATCAAACTGAATTTTTTGATTGCAGCTTCATCTCACTTGTGATCGTCCACCCATCCGAAAGACGTAAGGGATATGCTAGTCGTTTGATAAAGGATTTTGAAAAGATCGCTCCGACTGAAAAAATCTTTTCTTCCACTAATCAATCCAACGAAAGAATGCAGTCTGTCTTCTCCTCTCTAAATTATGAGAAGAGCGGTTATATCGAAAACCTCGATGAAGGAGACCCTGAGATCATTTTTTATAAAAAACGGGGGAAGTAATGCTGTATATATGGACGCTATCCGAAGCGGGATAGCGTTTTTTTACATTCCAGCCAAGGTGCTTGTTTTTTCCTTACTTGTCACATTCCTTTGAATCAAGTAAACTAGCTACAACTATTTTTCGGAGCAGGGAGGCGATGAAATGAAATCATTTATATCAAAGCTGCAAGAGCTTCCATATTTGTTGCTGGTCATCGCGACCTTCTTCTGGGGGACGAACTTTGTCATCAGCCGATTGCTGGTGAATGAAATTCCACCGCTCCAGTTGTCTTTTATCCGCTGGTCGATTGCCTTCCTTGTATTTTTCCCTTTCATCATCAGGGATTTGAAACAGAATCGAACAATTATCCGAAAGAACTGGAAAGTGCTTTTAACCATGGCTTTGACGGGAGTCGCGGGGTTCAATACGCTTCTATATATTGCCGTCCAATATACAACTTCAATCAACGCCTCATTGGTCAATTCACTCGCGCCACTATTGATGGTGTTGCTTTCGGTGATCTTCTTGAAGGAAAACCTTTTTAAAATCCAATATATTGGAGTGATTCTTTCCTTTGTGGGCGTGTTTACGGTCATAACAGACGGACACTTAGAAACACTCCTGGCATTAAAAGTAAATCCAGGTGACCTGTTGGTATTTGCAGCTGTCATCCTTTTTTCCATCTACTCGGTGCTGATGAAAAAGTTTGGCGTGGATCTACCGAAGAAAACGACGTTCATCGTAACGATTTTCATAGCGGTCATCAGCTTGATCCCATTTGCTCTTTGGGAGAGTTCATACCGGGCCATCTCGCTGGTCGAACTGCCTTTCCAAGCGATCTTGGCGGTTATTTATCTAGGGATATTCCCAAGCATCGTTTCATTCATCTGCTGGAACGAAGGTGTTATGAAAGTAGGGCCAGCTAAGGCATCAAATTACCTGCACCTGATCGTGGTTTTTACGACGATTTTAGCCGTAGCTTTTGCAGGTGAAAGATTGGTGGTAGCACAGGTCTTTGGGGGCTTATTCATCTTAACAGGTGTGATTTTAGCATCCAATCCACACTTCATTCTTAAAAAAACAACTTCTGTCATGGATCGATAAGTTCGGCTGGACTGACCCAAAACAACAATTTTCATCGTTGTGCACACCAGAACCGTTATATTTATAAATGGATGTGTTTTTGGAAATTAAGATCCTTTGTGTCCGTTAGCGATTTTTCCTTCAGCAAGGAGTCATGAAGATTACCCCCATGTTCAGTACTTTTGGGACCACCTCGTCTTTTTTGCAGGAAAAACAAGAAGTTGCAGAGAAATGGAAAGGACAAGCTCAATACAGGGAGGTAATTTTGAAAAAGGGATTTGTGTTTCTATTGTTATGCGCGATCATCGGAATCTTCATTTACAATGGTTCGACCATCAACCGTTCTTGCGATATTGGATCCCAAACGTATTCGGGAAAGAGCAACAATTGGAAAGCGGGTATAACTTTTGAAACAGAAAACAGCAATCAAACCGAGTTCACTTTGTGTTATACAGGTTCAAATATGAAAAACGTTGATTTGATCGGTTTTGATGTTGATGGTGGAAGTTTCGGGTTTCATCTAAAGGATGGAGAATTGAATAAAGAAGGGCTTTTTGAATTTGAAGCAAAAATTCCACTTGAGGATAAAATAAAGTCCCTTGAAGGAACAGTTCATTGGAACGATCATTCAGAAACATTGACGTTATTGAAAAAAGAATAAACGTAGATTGCTACATATAGGAGATGGCTGTATGGATTTTACAATCGTAATAGATAAAATGACACCAGATGATTGGGATCAAGTTCGTAAAATCTATAAAGGAGGGATTGATACCGGCCACGCCACTTTTGAAACCGAAGTGCCTTCATTTGAAAAATGGCAGCGGACCCATATGGAAGAATGCAGGTTTGTAGCTCGCTCAGGTAAAAACATTTTAGGCTGGGCTGCGTTAAGTCCCGTTTCTAGCCGATGCGTCTACAGGGGAGTAGCCGAAGTCAGTGTGTATGTGAGCCAAAGGAATCAAGGCAAAGGCATCGGCCATCAATTGCTCGATACACTTGTGAAATGCAGTGAAAATCATGGCATCTGGACGTTGCAGGCTGGTATTTTTCCTGAAAACAAAGCAAGTTTAATCTTGCATATGAAAGCAGGGTTCCGTGAAGTCGGTCGAAGAGAACGTCTCGGTAATATGGCTGGAAAATGGCGTGATGTTATATTGCTTGAACGGAGAAGTGAAGCAGTAGGAGTTGAATAGAAACTGCTCCATAAAACCGTCATGAAACCACTTAGCACACGAAAAACTGGAAGAAAGTACGTCATGAAGCCGTCATAACTTAATTAGAACTCTAAAGAATAACCTCAATTATTTTAACAAGCAGGGGGGATTTCATGGATTACAAACAAGTGTTAGAGGCATACATAGTTGCAACGAACACGCACGACTTCAATCAAGTGGAAAAAGTATTGGCTGAGGATGCAATCTATTGGTTTACTGATAAATCCTGCACGACTCGAAACGAAATCAGAGAGTATTTCGAGAATGCCTGGGAGACGATCCGGGATGAGGTCTATCGTGCCACGGATGTCCAATGGATTTCAGTCGATCATCAATCGGCAGTGTGCCTGTATACATTTAGGTGGGAAGGGTTTTACAAAGGGGAGTTCGCTTCTGGATCAGGGCGAGCTACAAATGTATTCATGAAGGAAGCTGACGGCCGTTGGAAACTCAAGCACGAACATCTGAGTAGGTGATTGCTCAAGCTCGAAGACCCTAAAAAAAGACAACCCAAATCCAGTGTTTTACTTTTATCTTTAAAGGGGTGGATAATAAGCCATCCCTTTTTCTTATTGACCTAGAAATAACTTAACACCTATTAGCGTCTTTTTCAGATGCATTTGATCCGTTTTAAATCTCGTCCATATCTACTTCTAAACGTTCAAGTGTTGTTGGGGACTGAGGAACACGGTTTATTTAGAAACTGACCCTTTTTTTATTATGAGTCATTTACGGCTAACCATTCATGTAAAATCTGTAACCTTTCACTTTTGAAAAAAAGGCATACCTTGTACTAGATAGGGGACACTTTGGATATTGAATATCAAGGAGTGATTTAGATTGGACTCAAGAAAAAAGGATTTTAAAGATAGCAGTAAAATTGCAGAGAAGAATTACCAACCATCTGATTATGAAGATAGCTCAGATCTAAGCGCTGGCCTTGCAATAACACATGAACAAACAAGTGATACCATGGTAGAAGGGACGATTGATGGAGATATCGATCATGACAAGAACGAAAAAATCCCGAGAAAGGGTTATGATGTCAAGTAGTGTATAAATGCCTATGCTGGGGTGGAAAATATGCCAGGTAAAATCATGCTAATAGGGGGACATGAAGATAAACAAGGGAATAAAGAAATTCTGAATGTTTTCGCAGAAATGTGTAATTTTCGGAATATTGGAATAATAACAACAGCCAGTGGTGTTCCCAAGGACGTTTTTAAAGACTATAAGAAAGCATTCCATGACTTAAAGGTGAAAGATGTCGTCCATTTTGATATACAAAAAAACGCTGACGATAAGAAGTTTATTGAAAAATTGAATGACATTGATGGATTGTTTTTTTCAGGTGGAGACCAACAAAAATTATGTGATGTTTTATGTCACAGCAGTTTCATAACTGCACTTAAAGAAAAATGGACCCAAGGTTTGGTATTAGCTGGAACAAGTGCTGGTGCTTCAATATGGGGAAGCAAGATGATTGTGCAAGCAGAAGAAGAAAATCATGAAATTAAAGATATAAAGATGATGAATGGATTTGGTTTCATTCCCAACTTGATTATTGACCAGCATTTTTCTCAAAGAGAACGGTTTCGAAGATTGATTTATGAAGTAGGTTCAACCAAAGGTATTGGTATTGGAATTGATGAGAATACGGCTGCAGTCTACGATAAGAACCAATTGAAAGCCGTTGGTGAAAACATGGTGACCATCATGGAGGGAAGGAACATCACATATTTTGCTGAAGATAAAACGAATGAAGGTGCTGTTTCTGGGATCGTACTTCATCTAATGACCACTAAAAACGTATTTTTTTTAGAAACCGGGAAACTCCAAGTAGTAAAAGAAGAGGACTGAACTATTCCGATTGGATTTCAGTCCTCATTTCTTTTTATAATAGAATTATTGCTTATCCCGATTATTATTCAAGTCTGGATTCGGCTCTTCAGAAAACTCAGTCACATAATTATTCTGGCGAACAGGTTCATTTTCGGGTTGACCTTGGTCAGGCAATATTTCATTTTCCATATACCTATGAAAGAAATATTCCCCGATGGTAATGCCAATCGCTGCGTATAAAGAAGCCAATCCTAAAGGGATGTTTTCTTCAATATAGCCTCCTCCAAGTAGCCAAACACCTAAGTAGGCTAGCCCGAAATCAGCGATGGTCGCGACAGCATTTCCGAATCGTGGTAAGATCCACAGATCACCGATTATATAGGCTGCTAGTGTTAGAAAAGTGCTGATTCCAAGGATATCGTTGAAGGACACACCATAGAATAAGCCTAACACGACCCATAAGACTGCTGTCACCATAACAAATTTGATTAATAAAGCTTTGACATGTTTCATTTGGTACCCTCCTTTCTTATTAAAGTCCCCAATATGCTTACCAATATACGGAAATTTTCGGAGTGTATGGAGTATGTATAGATTTACAGGCACGGCACAACCACGAGCTGTGTTTTTTTTGTCTTCTAAAAAGGAATAGGTGGCATATTATAGAAATTTGTTAGAGGAAGAAGTATTCACAACCTTAGGGGGAATCATGAAAAAATTAAAAATCATACATACGAATGATCTTCATAGCTATTTTGATCATTTTGCCAAAGCATCCACGTTAATCAAGGAATATATAGATGAAGAGACGCTACTTTTAGAGGCTGGGGATTTCGCAGATTTCAGAAGCATTGAACTCAGAGGGACAAGGGGGCTCGCTGCAATTGAACTGCTTGAGTACCTGGGATATGATGCCTTGACGATTGGAAACAATGAAATGTTTGGTGGCGCAGAAACACTGGAATTCATGGCTCAGAACAGTGCCTTTCCGTTCATTAGTAATAACCTTTATAAAAAAGATAAAACTCCGTTTGACGGTATAGTTCCTAGCAAAATTCTCATAAAGAACGGTCTTCGGATCCTAATTACCGGGTCATCACCAGATATGGGGGATTTCAGTGAGGGACTTGGTGTCCATTTTACGCCTTATAGTAGGGGAATTGCTAGAGAAATTGAAAGACATCAAGGTACATATGATTTGTGCGTTGTTCTGAATCATATTGGAACAATTGCTGATGAAGATTTAGCAAGAACCATCGAAGGCATTGATGTCATCATTTCTTCGCATGACCACCAGCTTTTTTCAGAAGCGAAAATAGTCAATGGAACGATCATCAACAGTGCGGGATGTTATGGCAATCATATCGGACTAATAGAACTGAATGTCAATGGGGATAAGGTTGAACTAGAGGGATCCGCGACCATATCAACTGAAAGTTCGAAGAGTGATGCCGGAGTGATCTCGATTTTACAAAAGAATAAAGAAAAAGCGATCGAAATCCTCAGCCGTCCCCTATATAAGCTCTGCCAGCCGTTATGGCATGATGTCATTGAGGAAAATCCGATCACGAACTTGATAGCTGACGGGTTGACGGATATGCTCGGATGTGAGCTTGGACTGATCAATGGTGGGATCGTCAATGCAGGGGTTTTTGACTACATTTCCGATAAGAAATTGATTGAAATCTGTCCTTCCCCCTTAAATCCAACTTCCTTTGAAATCAAGGGCAAGGATATAAAAACAGCCATCCAACAATCACTAGATGCTCAAGTTTGTCTATCAGATGGAAAAGGTCCAGGTTTCAGAGGGAAGTTCGTCGGTCGATTGCATGTTTCAGGTGCAACTGTTGTCCATAATGGGAAAGAAGTAATCGAGATGCTTATTGGGGAAGAACCTATTCTAGTTGATAGGTGGTATACGGTCGCGAGCTCTGATTACTTACAACGGGGTTCGGGCTATGAGACACTAGCAAACAATCGGAATGCCAATTACCGTGCAGAAGAAATCCGTGATGTAATCCGCCAATATGCGAAAGACAGGATACATATAGAAAAAGCATTGATGACCAGATGGGTAGAGAAAAATAAGATAAAAATCTAATTTTAAAAGCATAACTCTATTAAAAGTTACGTTATAACCAATACCTCCTTTCAAGTTTTCTCCGTTTATATGGTACGAAATCTACCATTGGTATGGACAAAATACACTTTTTAATAGAAGGTTTTGCTAAATAATGATGTTGATTTTTGGCTGAGTTTGATTGAAGCGAAATTTGGGACACTCCTGCGGGAAAAGCGAGCCAAGCGAGACCCCACTGTTTTTAAAAGGATCTTCGACTATATTAATGAACTTCGACTAAATACCACCATGTCCTATGGTGAACGTCGAAGTCAGTACATCCTGTACAAGTACGTCCTGTGGTGAACGTCGAAGTCAGCATAAGGAAAGCTTCTAAGAGTTCTCATCGCAGACACGAAAATGATTTCATTTTTGTGTTGACATCCTGTGCAAGTGAGGAGGCTTACGAAGTGGGTTGATGCAGGGAAGTGATGTCTAGCTCAACGACCAAGCACTTGGATCACTTCAAACTTCCTGCGGCGGCGACAGCCTCCTCGTCCGTTTTCCAGTGACCTTCGTGAATAATCGGGTCGCTTCCGCTTTTCGTTTGCCCGCGGAAAGGGAGTGAATTTCACAAAAATCATAGAAAAATAATTAAATTAGTTATTACAATGCGTCGGAAGCTGAAAGAGTAGAAGTATGAGTAGTAAACAAATGGAGTGATTTAAAATGAAAGCATTGATTTTTGACTTTGATGGAACGTTAGCAAACACGTTGCCTGTCTGTTTTCATGCATTTCAGACCGTTTTTAACCGATATGACGACAGAGACCTGACAGATGACGAAATAAAAGAAATGTTCGGACCTTCGGAAACCGGGATCATTAAAGAGAACCTCACCCACGCCGAAAAGGATCAAGCCATCGAGCTGTTCTATGAAAAATATTCGGATAGTCATAGACAGCTAGTCGATTCAAACGAAGAAATCATTGAATTACTTACATATGTTAAAGATAAAGGGATGAAATTGGGGATTTTTACAGGGAAAGCAAGACGAAGTTTAGACATCTCCCTTCAAGAGCTTGATATGGATGGAATGTTCGACGTAATCATCACAGGGGATGATGTTACCAATCCGAAACCAAATCCGGAAGGTCTGCAGAAAGCATTATCGCAGTTAGGGATCAACGAAAAGGAAGCGATGTTCATCGGAGATAGTAATGCAGATATTGAAGCGGGTCTTGCAGCAAATGTTCATACAGCTGCTGTCCAATGGCTTCCGGATTATCAAACTTCTCAATTTGAATCTAAGACGGATTCCATATATAAAAGTGTAAATCAATTCCTTGAGTCATTTGACCAGAGGACTTCAAAAGCTTGAACGATCAGAGAGACTATTTGAACATCTTTTAAAAGAATTAAAATGAAAAACCATGATTGGCATAGGTTTCTGAAAGCGATCATACACTTGAATTAATGCAATCAGGTATAAAGAGTTGAATATGAAAACTCAATAGTTGCCGATAAATTAAACGAATGTACAAGCTAAATAGTTGTCTCATCATAGACTATTAGAGGATAGGCAAAAAACAAAAAAAGGTGAGGAAATGAAAAGAGACAATTATTTAAGATGGTCAGAAGTACCTTATGGAGGAGAAAGAAATCCACCTTCTGACCCGGTTGATCCTTTAGCTGGTTCATGGCCAACTTATTTTATAAAACGAAAAGGAAACCACTTTGTGGCACCTGATGGGGTCATTGATTTTGACCTTCGACATCCGAATCATATTCCGTGGGATGAAGAATTGAGAGTTGTACAACGAACATTAGCGAATATAACTCCTGAACAGATCCAGATAGCTAAATATTGGGGCGCAGGGGTTGCAACAAAACAATGGACACCGATCATCGATAGATTGATTGACACATACGGATTGACACCAACTTACGCTGCAAGAGTTTTAGCTGCTGTCCAAGCAGGAATTAACGATACATTTGTTGTGACTTGGTATTTTAAATATCTATGTGATGTTGCCCGGCCGATACAATACGATCAGACACTAAAACCTATTTTATGTACACCTCGATTTCCTACTTATGTATCTGGTCATTCTGCAATCTCAGGATGTACAGAAGTCATTTTGGGCTACTTTTTCCCAGGGGAAGCCCAAAGGCTTCACGATCTTGCTGAAGAAGACTCGATTTCAAGGCTTTATGGAGGGATTCACTTTCCGGTGGACCTTGAACAGGGATTGAAACTTGGAAGGCGTATTGGACAAGTTGTTGTTTCGCAATTGAGTCAACAAAAGGATTCAAGCGGTGAATATGTGGATACCCCGTTCGTAGAAAACCTGGATGCTGATCTGCCTCCGCCACCATATAGACAAACGATCCCATATAATTTCAACGAAGATTGTACATCCAACACCAAATTTTCTAAATCTAAAAAGAATAAACCCTTATTTTATTTTCCAAAAAGAAATAAAAATAATGTAAACAATATATTTAATTGGGATTAATATGCAGTTTACAATCGGCTGTTAGTATTTGAAATAAGAGGAAAGGATAAGAGTAATCATTCCTTCTAAAAGATCATTGAAATAATGACCAGACGATTATTATACAGTTATGGAAGTGTTTTCACACATTTCAGAAGAGGAGTTGGTTCAAAATGGCAAACATTTTAGTGACAGGAACAGGCAATGTGGCAATGCGCTCAGGTCTTGAATTGGTACGACTCGGACACAAGGTTACATGTCTACAAGAACAAGCAGGTGCAAAGGCGTCGCTTTTTTCCCGAAACCTAAATCTCGAACTGACCACTGACAACAAAACAGCATATGAAGACTCCTCAATCATTTTCATAGATGTCGATATTCCGATTCTAGCTGATGACCACGTAGATATGTCAGAGGTTGAAGGGATTTTAGCCGAAATCTCTGAATATGTAAATGATGATTTCATGTTGGTAATCAATAGTACAGTTCCAGTCGGGACGAACAGATGGATTCAAGAACAGCTTCGAGAAAAATTAAGCACTACCTCGATCAAGTTCGATGTTGTTTCGAAGACAGATATTGATGATATTAACGGAAAGATCGTCATTGGAGCACGAAGTGAAAAGTCAGCCGAAACACTGGAGGCACTTTATAAGCCATACTGGCATAAAATCGTGCACACAACACCAGAAAACGCAGAATTCTTCAATTATGACCTAGCAGATGCTAACTAAATGATAATAAAAGTGGTCGATCTTTAACGGATCGGCCACTATTTACGTTGGCGTGAATTAGGAACAAAGTACTAATTCCTGGAATTCCAGCTAAAAATTCTAGGATTATTACCTGAATTTCTGGAATAAACCCAAATTTTCTAGGATTACTTCTGAAATTTCTGGAATAAATCCAAAATTTCTAGAATTACACACAATCAACTCGGATATCGTTGGCTACATCTTCCCGAGTGCTTTCTTTGTGGCAGGACCAACAACGCCATCGACTTTCAACTTTTTCGTTTTTTGAAACTTACGAACGGCGGTATCGGTGTTTTTACCGTATATCCCATCGATTCCTTTGGTGCTGTACCCTAATTCAGTGAGTCTTTGCTGCACGTTTTTCACTTCAGCACCGCGACTTCCTTTTTTCAAAATGGTCGTGGAAACAGGAACGACAGAACCACTCTTTACGTTAAAACCATTCGCTGAAGCAAGGGCAGTAAACGATTTTCCAGACGTGGTGATGATGACGGGTGTGTTCACGGGCACTTTGCTGAAAAGCCATTGCACCTCGTCGTTGTACATTCGAATACATCCAGCACTTACAAACTGACCAATCGATCGAGCGTTATTGTTCCCGTGGATTGCATAAGTGGTTCCCCATGTACCTCTAGCATTTAAGCCGAGCCACCTGTTTCCGAGCGGATTCCGCGGATCTCCCCCAGGTATTTTGCCCGTATAATAGGGACGGTTCACAATTTTGTTGACGATCTTGAATCGACCCTCTGGTGTATAAGAGGGCTGTTTACCTGTAGCCACCTTGAACACTTTCGTCAGCTTATTGTTTTCAAAGTAAGCGAGCTGGTTATTCGACTTATTGATGATGATGAATGATCCAGCTGAAGCTGACGCAGGTTGCTGCATAAAGAAAAACATGAAACAAACCAATAACAGCCCGACAATGACTTTCTTCAAACCTAACTTCATCTCTCTCCGCCCATTTCTCTATGGAATTTCAAAGCCTCTTATTCTATGCTGGACGGAATACTCTCTATTACATTTCTTGTAAAAATATTTAATGGAGAATTCATGAATATTTTTACGTTAGAACCATATAAATAAAAGAGGTTTATCCTTTATGAAATAAATATTTCGCGTTATAATAAATTATGAAATTAAAATTTCTTAAATGGAGGTCCTACTGTTGGCACAAATAAGATCGAATACGAAGCAATCTGCAGAGTTATTCGAAAAAGCGAAAAAGGTAATTCCGGGAGGTGTCACTGCGAACATCAAGCATATCGCACCACACCCGATTTTCATGGATAAGGGGAATGGCAGCAAACTGTATGATGTTGATGGGAACGAATACATCGATTATTTGCTCTGTTATGGCGCATTGATTCTTGGACACGGTCATCCAAAAGTAATCGAAGCGGCTATGAATCAAATGAAGGATACTGGTACAACCATCTTCGGCACGCCTCATAGGCTAGAAACGACTATGGCTGAAAAATTGATTTCACTTTATCCAGGAATTGAAATGGCCCGCTTTACGAATTCCGGATTGGAAGCGACGTTGCTTGCCATCAGGATGGCGATGGCTTACACGGGAAAACCTAAGCTAGCCAAATTTGAAGGGCACTATCATGGTGGTTACGATCAGGTTTTATTAAGCGTGAACCCTGAAGAACTGCGTGCAGGTAATCGTGAACACCCGAATGCAGTGCCCGAATCACGTGGAATTCCAGACTACTATTTAGAAAATACAATCATTCTTCCGTTCAATGACCTTGATGCCACAGAAAAGATTTTACGAGATAGAGCATATGAAATTTCTTCGATCATCATGGAACCCGTACAGGGGGGGTTCATTCCTGCTGACCAGGAATTCATGAAGGGTCTTCGGAAGCTAACCGAAGAACTCGGCATCCTGCTCATTTTTGACGAGGTGAAAACGGGATTCAGATTAGCTCTTGGCGGCGCTCAGGAGATCTACGGGATAAAACCTGAACTCACGGCGCTCGGAAAAGTTCTAGGAGGTGGATTCCCAGTCGGCGCAATCGGAGGTAAGAAAGAGATCATGGAGATCAGTGCACCAGATGGCGGAAGGGACATCCTGACGGCTGGAGCGGAAAATGCGGACAAACAAAATGCGCTTTTCCATAGCGGCACCTACAACGGGCACCCGACCGTACTGGCAGGAGGTCTTGCGACAATCGAAGTGTTAGAGCAGGAAGGTGTCATGGAGGAGCTTATTGCAAATACGAAATTCCTGAGAAATGAGCTTGAAAAGTTGTATGAACGATTCGGTATCCCGATGCAGACGGTTGGGGTGGGTAGTATTTTCAACATCGTCCTCGCTGAAGGCAGAATCAGGAACTACCGCGATATGAATAAAGCTGACACGGCTTTGCGAAAAGAATTGGACTATGAATTGCTTGAACACGGGGTATACACGAAACCGCTCAACCGCTACTCCATGTCAGTCGCGCATACGGAGAAAGATATAGCGCAGACAATTGACACGCACGAAAAAGCGATCAAGACTATCCTGCATAAACGTTCAACCGTCGAGAGTATGTAATCTGAAGCAGAATACGTTAAGCTGAAGATAAAGAATTTTTGTTGAGAGAGGTTTGTTATGGATATAAATGTGTACAAGGTCATCTCTGAAAAAATGCCATCAATGAGTAAATCACAATTGAAGGTCGCCCAATATATTTTGAAAAATCCGAATCAGATTCCATTTTTGAATGTAGGGAAATTGGCGAGAGAGGCTGATGTCAGTGATGCAACAGTGGTACGGTTTGCGACGTATCTTGGTTTCTCAGGGTATCCTGAATTCCAACAGCATATCCAATCCTCTGTCCAGCAGCAATTGACGACAACAGAACGCTTGAAAATGTCCCAGGAGGTTTATGGAGAAAAGGATGAAGAAATCACAGACATTCTCAAGGGTGATGTGGATAACATTCAGATGACGATGAAAAATCTGAATATAAAAAGCTTCCGACAAGCTGTGGAGTGCTTGTTGAAAGCACGGCAAGTTTATATTGTGGCGAACCGAAGTGCGGCAGCCTTAGGTACATTCATGCACTATTATTTGAACATGATCCTCGACAATGTAGAGATACTCGATTCGATTGAAAAGGATTCAGACCGGTTATACGAATTGAATAAGGACGATCTGGTCGTAGGGATCAGCTATTCGAGATATACGAAAAGCACTGTGGAGATCTTCTCCTATGCCAAAGAAAAAGGCGCGATGACCGTCGCTTTGACGGACAACCTGCTATCACCGCTTATCCCCCATGCAGATGTATCGTTGACCGCAGCGAGTCAAATGCCTTCGTTCATCGATTCTTTCGTCGCACCAATGAGTGTGATCAACGCTCTGATCATCTATACAGCTAAAGCAAAACAGGAAGGATTTGAAGATCGATTCGATGCATTAGAAAAAGTATGGGAAAGATTCGATGTCTTTTATTGCACTTAAAGAAAGTATAAAAATACTTTATTCAGTATAAGCGCGAATAAGGATCAGACTGCGCCAAGGCTTGGCTTTGCCAAGTTTCCTTTAAGTTGATACAGGTAATGCCTCAAAGGATTTTACGCCTTTTGGGGCATTTTTTTCTATGTTCTCCATCACTGAGGCAAAAAAAGTTTTAAACGGCAAGTTTAACACCGGATAAAGCTTATCGCTTCTATAAAAGGACCGATCCAGGGTTGTGGAAAACCCTAAGAAAGCAAGCGCTTACAAGGATTTTGAGCGATCTAAACAATTTGACTATCTCAAAAATTCTGATAACATGATTAAAAATGAACGAGGTTACCATTATTGTTCGAAATAGAAAATACAGGAAGGTGAAAGTGTTGACTACCCAAGAACTCAAACATGAATCCAAAAACGATCCTACAACACCTTTACGACGTGATGTGAACCTGCTCGGTAATATGCTCGGTGAAATTCTGGTCCATCACGGTGGGGAAGAACTATTGAATAAGGTTGAAACCATCCGGAACCTGACAAAAGAACTTAGAAACAATCGTGAAAATGCTACGTATGAAAAATTGAAAAGTGAAATAAAATCACTGCAACCCCCGATGCGTGCACAAGTGATCCGCGCATTCTCCATTTATTTTCACCTCGTGAATATTGCAGAACTAAATCATCGTATTCGTCGTCGCCGCGAATATCAACTTTTTGAAGATCAAGGCGTACAGCCATACTCAATCGAGAGTGCAGTTTTGTCGTTGAAAGATCATAACATCGAAGAGAAAGTCATTCAGGGCGTACTTGATGAATTGTCATTGGAATTGATCATCACTGCACACCCTACTGAAGCGACGAAGCGTACAGTACTCGAAATTCAAAAACGGATTGCTACGATCTTGAAGCAGCTCGATCATCCTCAACTGACGGCAAACGAACGTGAACGAATCATGGAAAGCCTGTTCAATGAGGTTACCGTCTTGTGGCAAACCGATGAATTGAGACATCGGAAACCGACCGTCATGGATGAAGTACGTAATGGACTCTACTATTTTGATCAGACCCTATTCGATGTACTTCCTGATATCCACCAGGAGTTAGAGGACCGTCTGGAGGAAAGCTACCCTAAAGCAAAATGGAATGTACCAAACTTCCTTCGATTCGGGTCATGGATCGGTGGAGACCGTGATGGCAATCCGAACGTGACACCGGAAATCACGTGGGAAACACTGAACAGACAGAGAAATCTCGTATTGAAAAAGTATGAGGAAGTCCTTGTCGAATTGATGAAACGATTCAGTCATTCCATGAATCGGGTAAAAGTGAGTGAGGAACTCAAAGCGGCTGTGGAAAGTGAGGAAGCCCTCGTTCCAAAGGAGAAGAGATGGCCAGTAAAAGAAGAATTGTATCGCCGGAAATTCGCCATCATTCTGGAACGTCTGCTTCAAGTAGGTAAATCAGAAGCAGGTTATCAGTCTGCGGATGAATTACTTGTTGACCTTCAATTGATTCAAAACAGTGCGAAAAACCACCAACCATCAAAACGCGAACTGAAAATGCTGCGTAAATTGGTACGCCAAGTGAAGCTATTCGGATTCCACCTGGCAACCTTGGATATCCGGAACCATAGCGGGGAGCATGAAGCAGCGATAACAGAACTTTTCCAAAAAGTAGGACTCCACAGCGATTATAGTAATCTCTCAGAGCCTGAAAAGGTACAGCTTTTGGAAGAGGTGTTGAAAGACCCGCGTCCGATCACGCTGTTGAATGAGGACTATAGTGAAGAAACACAGAAGATGCTGAAAGTCTTCCAATTGATTCGTGATGCACATAAGGAGTTCGGAAAAAACTCGATCGAAGTTTATCTCGTCAGCATGACAGAATCTGCAAGCGATCTGTTGGAAGTATTGGTACTGGCAAAAGAATCGGGAATTTACCGTCTGCATGCTGATGGAACAGTAGAAAGCAACCTGAATGTCGCGCCGTTGCTTGAAACGGTAGATGATCTGGTAGCTGGCCCAGAAATCTTGAAATCATTGTTTGAAATGGACGTCTATAAGAAACACCTGGACAATCGTAAAAACCACCAAGAGATCATGTTGGGCTATTCCGATGGAAGTAAGGACGGCGGAACGCTGACAGCGAACTGGAAACTTTATAAAGCACAGCAGGAAATCCACGATATGGCTAAAGCATACAACGTCCGCTTGAAATTTTTCCATGGTCGTGGAGGTTCTCTTGGCCGCGGTGGTGGACCGTTGAACCGAAGCATTTTATCACAGCCAGCTGAAACATTGGGTGATGGCGTAAAGATTACAGAGCAAGGTGAAGTCTTATCTTCTCGCTACCTATTGAGTGACATTGCGTACAGAAGCCTGGAACAAGGTGTTTCCACGTTAGTCGAAGGGGCAGCCCACGTGTCGAAAGAAACAGAACAGGTGGACAACCGCGATGGTGAACAGTGGGACCAAGCTATGGAAGAAATTGCGAACGTCTCTCTTGAAAAATATCAATCACTCGTGTTTGCAGATAAAGACTTCCTGACGTATTTCAATGAAGCGACTCCACTTCAAGAGCTCGGTGAATTGAACATCGGTTCACGACCGATGAAGCGGAAAGACAGCACGAAGTTTGAAAACTTGCGGGCGATTCCATGGGTGTTCGCCTGGACGCAAAATCGCCAGTTGATTCCAGCGTGGTATGCATCTGGCACAGGATTGGCAAACTATGCTTCGAGAAGTGAGGACCACTTGAAGCAATTGCAGCAAATGTATGAGAACTGGCCTTTCTTCAAGTCCACGATCGATAATTTACAGATGGCATTGACGAAAGCAGATGTGCATACGGCTAAGGAATATACAGCACTCGTCGGCGACCAGGTACTTGGTGAACGGATTTTTGCAGACATCGTAGAGGAATATGAGAAAACAAAACAGGTGCTGTTACAAATCACGGGTGATAGTGAACTATTGGACCAACAGCCCACGATCCAAGAATCAGTCAAGCTACGTAATCCATACGTAGACCCGTTGAACTTCCTGCAAGTCGAACTCATCAAGGAACTACGAGAAAAAGAAACAGAAAATGAAGAAACTCTGACAGAAGTACTGCTCACCATCAGTGGAATTGCAGCAGGACTTCGTAACACTGGTTGAATTATACGATAAAAATAGCAGGTGATTTCCAAGTTGAAATCATACTGCTATTTTTTTGCATTAATTTGTCAGAAAAGAAAGATAATTAGTAATTTGTGTTAAAATAAGTTATATTTATTAATAGTATTACAATATCCTGCTCTATCAGTACTTACAGTTTGATTTATAGGAAAAACAGATTATTTACTTGCGATTGTTCAGACTAATAGACTATTTTTTTGCAAATTATTTTCTAGTATAGTTAAAAGGTACATAAATTCTCAATATTTGTCGAAAAATCTAGTTTTTACTTTACATAGATGAGTTGGTCAATCTACATACGGGGGTAAAAAAATTGAAAAGAAAAATGATAGCAGTTTTAGCATCTGCTAGTTTGTTGTTTGCTGGATTTAATCATTTAGGGGTAGACGTTGTTCACGCAGAGTCTTTGAAGGATAAGATTAATAAGGTGAAAGAGAAGCGTGAAGAAAATAAATCGACCCAGGATAAAGTGAAAGAAGAGATTGATAAGATAAAGCACAATCAAGACCTTCTTGATGCTGAAATAAAAAAGTTAGATCAACAAATGGCGGATACTCAGGGGAAAATCGAATCCAAGGAGAATGAAATTTCCAAGACTAAAGAAGAAATTGAAAAGCTTAAAGAAGAAATCAAAGTATTGGAGAAGAGAATTGCAGAGCGCGATAAAATGCTCAAGGATCGTGTAACCGCAATGTATGAAAATGGTGGCTCTGTGCAGTACATAGAAGTATTGTTAGGCTCAAGAAGTTTTGGGGACTTTCTAGACCGTGTTTTCGCATTGAATGAAATAGCAGAACAAGACAAAGAAATCCTTGAAGCACATAAGGCTGATAAAAAGTTACTTGAAGAAACAAAGCAGAAGGTTGAACAAAAGCTTGAAGTTTTGAAAAATCAGATGAAAGAACTCGAAAGTTTGAAGGCAAGCTTGAAACAAAAAGTAGATCGCAAGAATTCGCTATTAAGTGAATTGGAAAAAGAAGAAGAGCATATGCACGAGGAACTCGGTAATTTGGAAGATGAAGCCGACCTGCTACAAAAGCAGCAATCAGCGTTTGAAGCTGAAAAACGTCGTCAGGAAGAGGAAGCGCGACGCCTAGCAGCGAAACGTGCGGCTGAAAAACGTGCAGCTGAAGAGGCCGCAAAACGCGCAGCTTCAAAAAAAGACAACAATAAGAAATCTTCCAGCCAATCTAGTAATAGCAGTTCAACAGCTCCAACGCCATCAGTTAGTGGTGGATTATTCATAAAACCATCAGACGGTTACTTTACTTCTGGTTACGGACCAAGATGGGGAAGAATGCACCCTGGGATTGATATTGCCCGCGGTGGAACGGTTCCTGTTGTAGCCTCTGCATCTGGAACAGTTATTAAATCTTATTATTCTAGCAGTTATGGAAATGTAATCTTTATTGCCCACTATCTCAATGGACAAACCTATACAACGGTCTATGCTCACTTAAGAGAGCGTAACGTAGGCAATGGTGCATCTGTTCAAAAAGGACAGCGGATTGGAATTATGGGGAATACAGGTCGATCGACTGGCCAGCATTTACACTTTGAAATTCACAAAGGACAATGGAATTCAAGCAAATCAAATGCCATCAATCCAAGGCGATTCTTTTAGGCTGACCATGTCTAATCAATAAAATAATGATATTCAAGTAATAGAGTTTATCCGCAATAGGGTAAGCTCTATTTTTCTAAAGGATTTTTCAATACTTAGCTGAGTTTTTGAATGGACTTATCGGAACCGACAGAGGTAAAACAGTGAGAGATAGTCATTTAAGGGACAGTAGAGAGAAAGTCTCCTCCTCTGTTAACCAAAATCTCAGTCTTGTATGAAATTAATCATTGAGTTAGGACTGATAATTTGAAATAATTGGTATTAAGTGAAAAGTATTGGATGTGATTCATATAAAAAGTATGATTCTACCTTTCGTGATCGTATTATTATTTACTCTTACCGGTTGTGTTGAAAAAAATGAAATAAATCAAGAAAAAGCTGAAATTTTAGCGATTGAAGCATTGGAAAATGACTATGAAGAATACATTGAAAACAAACATTATCTTCAACAATTCGCAAAGTTTTAAGGACAATTAGGGATGAAAGAGGAACAGGATGGGTTGTATATTTCACATCCACTCAGGCTGAACTGAAAAATAATGAAATCGCCGTATATCGGGTGAGTGACCAAGAAGAAATAACAAGTAAATTATGTGGGATATTAATGATGGATAAACATGAGAGAATAAGAAGCATTGCCCACAATATCGCATTTCGAACGATAATCTCATATCGCAGTGTCACAACTTTAAAAAAAAATATTAACTCTGTTAAAGGACTTTGTTGCGAAATTTGCGTGCAGATCCTTGGAGGTGAGGAGATACACATGAGTATATTGGCAGATAAAAATATAATGAAGGAAAGTGAACTGAAAAAAATATTGAAGGAAATCAAGTCGGGAGAAACAGGTTGGGATGAAGAGAATGAAAGATTGATAGTGAAATCTATGATCAATCATATTGGTTCTACGGATGGTGAACTCAGAGATCAGTTAATTTACACAACCTTTTACCAGTTAATCATTGAGAAAAATCTACTTGAAACCGATCTTTTGAAAGAGCTATTAGATTGTAGTGTAAGTGACTTAATGTTCAAAGGAATCGGTGAAAAAGGGACAGACACGGTATTTACCCGATCTTTCTCGACACTTCTAATAGCACTGATATTACATAAAGATAATGCAGAGAATTTTCTAACTGGAGACACGATCATTTACATAAAAGAGAAACTGATTCAGTATATAACTCTTGAAGAAGATTTGAGAGGTTACGTTTCTGATAGAGGTTGGGCTCATAGCATTGCTCATGTTGCTGATACGTTTGATGAATTGATAAAAAGTCCCAAAACAAGCGAAGAAGTCTATCTGGAAATTCTCCAACCATTATTGAATAAGATCCTCATCTCTGAAAGCATTTATGTTCACAATGAGGATGAGAGGATCCTGACACCTATACTTGAAATGCTGAATACCGGATTAGATGTAAAGGAAATTGAAGAATGGTTACAAGAATTACCGATGAATTTAGAAGGCCAAAAAGGACAACTCGATTGTGAAAAGTATTGGTTCTTGGTATTTAACATCAAGACATTCTTAAAAACCTTCTACATAAAAATCAACAGTGATCATCAGTATGAATCGATACAAAATAGCATAAAACAGTGCCTCACAAAGATAAGGTAATGTTGGAGGGGGGATATTTGAACAAATTATCATTGTATGGAAAAGTGAACTTATGGGTTGGAGCCATATTTTTTATACCGGGTGTTTATCTGTTGGTGGTTGAATTAAATAACAAAACTTTTATCTTCACGAATTCACTCCCGATCGCTTTTATTTTACTACGGATCAGTATAGCTTTAATATCAACTTTTTTTACTAGAAAATGAAAATTTACAGCTAGTATGGTGTATATGGCAAAATACCTGTGCTATTAACCGTGATTGGAATTTTACCCGTATGGTTCGGCAACTCGGTTTATTCCTCGTATTCTCTTCAATGATTGGAGCTTCACATCTCTTTTCTAGCCTTGTATTCAAACGAATAAGAGAAACCAAAAAAGTTAATAAATTCCATTTTGTTTATTGATAATTTTGTAAATCATACTATACTCGATATAACTTATAAAGAACGGAGGGTTTCTTGTGGCTTTTTACAGACTAAGATTCCAGGGATGAACCACTAATTGAATAGTGCTCATCAGCTCTGCCTGTGTGCAGGGTAACGGGATTGGTCTGCCTTTTTTACAGGAAACTCAAAATTGCAATGTAATGCTAACAAAAGAGGGGCAAATCGGCCTCTTTTTTGCATTTAAAGAAAGTATAAAATACTTTCTTCAATATAAGCGCAAGTAAAGCTCAGCCTGCGCCAAAGGGTGGGCTTTGCCAAGTTTTCTTTGCTGTCATCTAATCGATCTCTCCCGTTTCCAGTACCACAGGCTGGCTGCAGCTAAAGCGGAACGGGGGATTTTTTTATGACACTGAAAAACGAACATGAAATCTTGAATCTTGCGGAAAATCATGGACTCTATCTGAGACCTGAGACACTAACAATCAATGAATCTGGTATGGATTTTCAAGTCGGGTTTGCGAAAGATGAAAATGGACTGTCGTGGGTACTTAGAAAGCCGAGACGTCGGGATATTTTGAAACGAGCGGAGTATGAGGGGAGAGCGCTTGAACTTTTGAAAAAGGAACTTCCAGTCGCTGTGCCTGATTGGCAGGTGAATTCACAAGATCTGATCGCCTACCCAAGAGTGGTAGGAACACCTTTAGCAGTGATCGATCTCGAAATCATGAATTATGCGTGGCATGTGGAACCAGACTCCATCAAGGATGTTTATGTACGTTCGTTAGCTAAAGTGATGGCAGATCTTCATGGAGTTGATAAAAACCGCGTTGCTGATGCGGGAATCGAAGTGCTCAAACCGAGTGAAGCACGGAAATCGATGATGGAAAAAATGGAGCAGACGAAACGGGAAATCGGAGTTTCCGAGGAGTTGTGGGTTCGTTGGCAAAAGTGGATCGAAGAGGATTCTTATTGGCCCGAGCATTCTGCCTTGATCCATGGGGATCTTCATCCAGCGCACATCCTGATTGATGAAGAGCAACAAGTGACTGGGCTGTTGGATTGGACTGAGGTGAAGGTGACGGATCCAGCAATGGACTTCATTGTGCATTACATGATTTTCGGAAAAAGCGGCACTGAAACGCTTTTGAAGCATTATGAAAATGCTGGTGGTCGTGTGTGGCCGAGGATGCTTGAGCATATTGCAGAGCATCAAGCTGCTTATCCGGTTTCCGTTGCGATGTTTGCCTTACAGACTGGAGAGGATGGTCATATGGATATGGCGCGGAACGCACTCGGATTGAACAAATAATCGGTTTTAATTACGGGATCTGCGGGAACGGATGAGTAAACCAAAAATATCAGGAGGGAGCTGGAATGAAACAATATAGTGTAGTACCAGACCGTGATGTGAACGGCTGGTTCGTGAAAATCGAGGATACTGCACCTGCAGATCATTATGAAATGAAATCAGCAGCGATAGAATACGCCGAAAAAATTGCAAAGGAAAACAAACCAAGCAAACTGTCCATTCTTGATAAAAACCTTGAGGTCGAAGAAGAACGGACATATTAATAGCAAAAATCAAAGGGCGGACCAAGCATCGTTGTAACTGGATGTACGGTCGCCCTTTTTCTATTTTTTATAAGGAGACTTGATTTGAAGGAGCCTCTCGAAAATCTTATTGGTGATGATCTCTTACAACATAGGAGCGAAACTACAATTTCATTTTCACATCCGAATTCTCAATGCGGACATCGGCTGCACAGTTGAATACAGCAAATTTTTCCAGGGCTTCGCGTAACTTGATCTGTAGCCCAGTTGTTTTCTCCACCCATGGTTCGAGCTGAAGCAAGCGAACGATCAACACACCATTTTTACGATCGATTTGTGGATCCATCCTGCCGATCAATCGGTCACCCCATAAGATCGGCATCGCATACGGTCCATATTTGCGCTTCATTCGTGGTGTGTAGATTTCCCACTTATAGTCGAAGTCGAATAAATCTTTAATACGATCGCGGCTCCATAACAAATTATCAAGCGGCGGTAAAAAGGTAAGCGCATCATCAAGGTTCACGGAGTCTCTGTTACGTACATCCTGCACGAATGTCCCCAGCTCATCTAAGTCCTTGGTCAACATATAATACTGCCGTTTCACCCCATCGATTTCAAGTGGAGTGACCGAACCAGAAGCAACGCGTTTTTCAACTTCTTCCCGTCGTTCTGCAGCGGTCAGTTTTTGCCAACCGAAACGGGCATCACGCGGATCGAACACACGATAGGCACGTAAGTATTTTTCAATCAACAATGCACGAGCAGTCGTTTCATCCATTGCTTTCGTCTTTTTCAATAAATCGGCACCGACTGTACGTTCTGTTATGTCAAAATAGCGTTCTGTCCTATCGCGTCTAACCACTCGGATCACACCGGAATCCAGCAACAGATTCAAAGCGAGAGAGGTTTCTTTCGTTTTCGGAGTCTTGTTATCCCAATAGCCGTGCACACGTTTTTCAGACTGGAAAGCACGGGAAGGAAGCGGACCCTCAGATTTTAATTGTTCGATCACCGCATCGACCACAAGCCCTAATTGTTCTAATGATTCAGCAACCTTACGTTGAATCCGTTCTCGTGTCGGTTTGAACATCGGGAAATCCTCGATTGGGATGACACACGCGGCATTCGCAAAATACTCGAACACTTTCCCTTCCTCCAAAAGGTCGTCCAACTGCTTCGGATCATACCCAGGAATCCGCGCGGCCAACACCAGGTGCTGGTTCCGCTCAACGACCGAAACAGGATCCAATTGGACACACTCGAGTTTTTTTACCATATGTAGCGGGTCTGGAACAGGAGACTGCTCCAACCCTAAGAGTGCTTGTTTAGATAAAAGGAATCTGCGGAGGGCGATCTTGTCCACAGAAAAAGTCGTATTCGTCATAACCTTCCCCCTTAAAAATACCGGTTTTGAACATCTTCAATCAGTTGATGCGGGTTGCTGAAAACCTGGCGAAACCCATAGCCGACATACAACGGTGTTGTCGCATAACGAGGAATGACTTTGATATAGATCTTACCATTCCAATGATAGAAAAAGAGGTTATAGCTCGAACAGCCGCGGCCATTGAAATGGTTCACAACATAATGGACCGTTTTCTGGATGTAGTCAGCCGCCTGATCGATCTTTTCCATATCATCCAATGCAATATTGAATTCAGTAAAACCGATTCGCGGATGCGTCGAGAGATTCAAATGGACACCATCAGATGAGTGGATCACATGCCCATCAAAAGAATCATCACTCAGATTATCCCGATAATCGACGTTGTCAAAGCCGATAATCTGCATGTGGGGATGTCGGACGGATCCACCAGACAATGGACCGTGGTTTTTAAAGAACGCAACGGATCGGTATTTGCTTTGTTCCTCAATCTCCAGCCATTTCTCGACTCCGAATCGGATCAACTTATAGAGATGCGGTTTGGAATACTCGGATAGTTCAGATTCGCAATCATCCGTTTCGATCAATACGGTTTGGAAGGCATCCTCGATAACTGGATATTTGTTTTTCACAAGAATGATCGAGTCGCAGGTCTCCAATATATCTGAAAGGCCTTCCGTCACACAGAACGGGCAAGGCTTCTTCTGGTGAACATTGTTCGGTTTTTTACGAGCAATCGAACTGTTAAATTTAAGAATTGTATCTTTTTCCATAGGATCACCATCGTTTTTATCAGTCTTTGTTGGTTAAAAGTTATGTTGATTGTGCAGAAATTATCTTTAAGTGAAATTCACAACTCTCCTGCTGAAACAGAGTACTATCCAGAGCCATTTTTATTCTCTTTTTCCTAATTATACGACTTATCAATCATGTTCGTCTATGTTAGTGCTATTAAGAAGGCAGTTCATTGACTTTGTTATACTTGAAACTAAAATTAAGGTTAGAAGGAGTTGAATGAGGATGAAGAAGAACACCATTGCTTATACATTGGACAAAGTTAGAAAAGAAAAGCCGCTTGTACACAATATTACAAATGTAGTTGTCACGAATTTTACAGCAAATGGTCTGTTAGCGTTGGGGGCGTCACCAATCATGGCTTATGCGAAAGAGGAAGTGGCAGACATGGCCAGGGTGGCAGGCGCGCTTGTCCTTAATATCGGGACGCTTGATGAAACAGTTGTTGAATCAATGATCATTGCTGGAAAGGCAGCGAACGAGCAGGGTGTCCCTGTCATCCTTGACCCGGTAGGAGCAGGTGCGACACCTTATCGCACCGATACAGCCCGGAAACTTTTAAAAGAGATAAGGATCTCAGTCTTAAGAGGAAATGCTGCAGAAGTCGCCAACGTAATCGGTGAGAAGTGGGAGATCAAAGGCGTGGATGCGGGAGAGAAAAACCGTGACTCTATTGAACTGGCACAATCAGCAGCACAACAGCTCGGGCTTGTCGCTGTGGTTACGGGAGTTGATGATGTCGTCTCTGATGGGGAGGAGACATATGTGGTTCGGAACGGGCACGCTTTACTGACAAGTGTGACAGGGACCGGATGTCTATTAAGCTCTGTCATTGGAGCCTTTTCTGCAGTGGAAAAAAAGCTGGTCATGGCTTCGGTTGCTGCTGTCGCAAGCTATTGTGTCGCTGCAGAAATGGCAGCGGAACGAGTGGGGAAAGAAGGACCCGGAAGCTTCCAGATCGAATTTTTTAATACCTTGTCCCAAGTTTCTGCTGAGGAGATTGATGAGCTTGTGGTGGTTAAGGAAGTACCATCTGCGGGAAAATAAGAGCTTACTATTTTGAGAGGTTATTAGGTGGAAAGAATGAAGAGACATCAGTTCAATTTCAATCCGATTTTATTCTATTCAGTTTTTATATTGAGCACAATCGTTACAATAGTGATCGTTTATAAGGATATTGAACATTCCTTAGCCGTTAAATTCATAGTTGGCTATGTAATTTTTCTACTTGTCTCTCTTTTCTTTTTTCTCATTGCAGCCACAAGCAACATCAGGAAATTGAAATGGATACAAATAAGAAAACGAGTATACATCTTCATGATTTCTTTTACCTTGCTAAGCAGCTCAAATATTGCTCTGAATTATTTTTTAAATCCAGCGGAAATGGATTATTATAAAATCTTTTCTATTGCTTTAGGTATATCTCTAGGGATAGCCTTCTTTGATTTAACCTTTCGAAAGGAAAGCAATTAATTCCTGTAAATGAGCACTTCTGTTAAGCAGAAATGAAGGTTTTGTAATTGGAACATCAATCGGTAGAATCAGGTGATTAGAACGAGTATGGGTAGGAACCAATGCCTGATTCGCCACCAAAAACGGGAGAATGAAATCTAGTTTACTAGATGATGGTTCATTTCGACCGCATCGAACGTAGTGGTTTCTATGAAGTTTGCTTCGTACTTTTTTAAAAGAAGTTTATCAGGATTTCATACGGAATTTACCAAGCATGCTTATAATCGCAATTGTACTTACGATTAACATGAGCTGAAGGGAGATTTTCTGATGAACCGAAATGAGAAGCACGGCCATTTGCTCCATGATCCTGAAACGTTATTGCACCGCTCGATGAACCGTAAAGACTTTTTGAACAAGGTGAGCAAAATTGCTGTGGTCGGTCTGGGGATGACGCTGACACAACCATTGAACAATCTAAGAGTTGAAGCAGCTCCGCAGTTTACGAGCTATCCTTTTACACTCGGCGTCGCTTCTGGTGACCCGCTAGCCGATAGTGTCGTATTATGGACAAGGCTTGCTCCTGAACCATTGAATGGCGGTGGTATGCCGAATTACAATGTGCCTGTCCAATGGGAGCTGGCTGAAGACGGAAATTTCCGAAAAATCGTCCAGCAGGGAACTGAGCTGGCAACTCCTGAACTAGGGCACTCAGTGCATGTTGAAGTTGGTGGTATGGAACCGAACAAACCATACTTTTATCGTTTCAAAGCAGGGAACGAAATCAGTCCAGTCGGAAAGACGAAAAGCCTGCCAGCTCCAGGCCAACAGTTATCAAAGCTGACGTTCGCCTTTGCTTCCTGTCAACAGTTCGAGCACGGCTATTACACCGCATTCCGACATATGTCAGAAGAGAAGCTGGATCTTATCTTCCATCTCGGTGACTATATTTATGAGTACGGCCCAAACGAATATATCTCGAAGACTGGTAATGTGCGGACTCATCATGGACCGGAAATCATTACCCTGGAAGATTACCGTAACAGACTCGCTCAATATAAAAGTGACAAAGACTTGAGAGCTGCACACGCAGCATGTCCTTGGATCGTAACGTGGGACGACCATGAAGTTGAAAACAACTATGCCGATGAGATTCCTGAAAAAGGTCAATCTGTCGAAGAGTTCATCCAGCGCCGTGCGAATGCTTATCAGGCTTATTACGAGCATATGCCGTTGCGGAAATCATCCATCCCGCAAGGTCCGGACATGAACCTGTACCGCCGCTTCACATACGGTGATCTCGTGGAATTCAATGTCCTCGATACCCGTCAATATCGCGATGATCAAGCGAATGATGATGGCATCAAACCGCCGAATGAAGCATCTACGGATCCGAATCGGACATTGATCGGTGAGGATCAGGAACGTTGGCTTTTAGAAGGACTAGGCCGCTCGCAAGCTCGATGGAATGTGCTCGCCCAGCAGATTTTCTTCAACCAATTGAACTTCAATACGAAAGATGCTCCGAAATACAATATGGATGCTTGGGATGGATATGCCGCGAACCGTGATCGTATCCTTGATTTTATCAGTGAAAATAAAATTGGAAACTTCGTTGTTTTGACAGGGGATGTCCATGCGAATTGGGCTGGTGACATCAAGAAGGACTATCATGATCCGAATTCAGAAACACTCGGCTCTGAGTTTGTCGGAACATCGATCACCTCTGGAGGAGACGGTGCAGAGAAGCGTAAGGATACAGCTCAGTTTTTAGCTGAAAATCCTCACATCAAATTTTTCAATGATTATCGGGGGTATGTACGATGCACGATTACCCCGGAAAAGTGGACAGCTGATTACCGTGTGGTGCCTTATGTGAGCCAACCCGGTGCCCCGATCACCACAAGGGCGACATTCGAAATCAAGCATGATGAACCTGGTCTGAAGCTGAAAGTTGATAAGCCATTATCCAATACAAAAATTCAATCCACTGAAGTTGAAAATGACCGGATCGAAGCACAAGAAAAAGCACACGATAAACAAATGCAAAAACTGGGCCGGATGAAAGTCGGAAGCTCTAAGTAAAGCAGGAAAGCGAGAACTACCTCTGTTGAAGGAAGCGGGGTAGTTCTTTTTTACACTTATAGAAAGATAAGCGCAACTAAGGCTTGACTCTGCCAAGTTTCCTTTATGAGCGTAAGTCTAAAAATTTCGAGGAAAGCCTAAAAAATTTGAAATAAGTCTAAAAATTTCACGGGAAGTCTAAAAAATCAGGATATACGAATGTGGACTGACAACCGTCAGTCCTTCATCTATTTTTCTTTAAAAATACTTAGAATTATCATCGCAGGACACACGAACCATCATTATCTACAAAATTGAGGGGTAAATGACAAAAATGAGAAATCATCTACAAAAATGGGAAAATAGCTACAAAAACGTACCGAAACGATAAAAACGCATGTATCTGCACACCCGCCATAAACTGATAAAAGGGAGCATGAATCAGTTGGGAGGAGAACGTATGGTGATGAAACCGCCGATGCTGCGGAAGGGGGACACGATCGGAGTCGTTACACTGGGGAGCCCGTTAGAGAAAGAAGTAATCGACACACATATCAACACGCTCAAAAGTATGGGGTTCAATGTGATCGTCGGCGAACATGTTTATGCTTACGACGGCTTTCTTGCGGGATCTCCAAAGGATCGCGCCGCCAATTTGATGAGCATGTTCCGGAATCCGCAGGTCAAATTGATTTTACCTACTCGAGGAGGTGTTGGTGTAGGAGGGATTCTCCCATACCTTGACTACAATGTCATCAAACAAAACCCAAAAATTTTAACCGGTTATAGCGACATTACGATCTTATTGAATGTCCTTTATCAAGTCAGCGATTTACTCACATTCCACAGCCTTATGCTCGAGGATTTTGCCCCGGATACACCACCTTACAATATCAATCAATTTTATGAGATGACCTCGACTTTTTTACCAGTGCGGCAAATCAAGAATCCTCCTGAGATGCCATTGACCATGAAAGTACCGGGCATCGTTTCAGGACGGATTGTTGGAGGGAATCTGACTTCATTCGTTGGCTCACTAGGAACTCCGGTTGAGATCGACACAAAAGGGAAAATCCTGGTCCTTGAAGACACTCATGAACCGATCAATACGATGTACCGGTACCTTGAACATTTGAGGCTTGCTGGTAAATTCAACGATTGTGCCGGAATTATTATGGGCGAATGCACCGAATGTCCAGAAGCCTACGGTAAGACGTATGAAGATCTGATCAATGATTTTCTTGTCCCGCTTGGGAAACCGCTGATGACGAATTTAGCCACCGGTCACGGCACGTATAAAGCTGCCATACCGATCGGGGCACTGGCACTAATGGATACAATCAACCGCACATTGACTGTGACAGAACCAACCGTTTCACCGAGAATCACTTGAAAAAAGCAAGTATGTTTGAGTAAGAATAGGGAAGAATGGAGGTAACAAAACAAGGGAGGAATAAAATGGAAGTAAGTATGAGCGTTGATGAAGTTGTCCAGAAAATTTCTGATTTAGCAAAAAAGGAAGGAGAGCCGCTTCGAAAGAAACAGGTTAAAAAGTCCAACCCAGAGCTAATGAAAAACGCATTGTATTACTTTCCGAATTGGGATGCTGCTCTCGAGCAATGTAAAGTGAACCAAGCCTAAAAGTCCCTTTTGATCGAAGAAAAAGGAGCTGATCCATTATGGGTCAGCTCCTTAGCTTGCACTTAAAGAAAGTATGAATACTGGCTAAGCCTTCGCTAAGGCTTGGCTTTTCCAAGTTTTCTTTAATTAGGATGATTTATTCAATTGCTTTTTCTCAAGCTTTTTCTCGATCTTTTCCATCTCTTGTGGATTATTGATCAAGTTGTTTCTATTTTCTATGACTAATTGTTTAAATGAGGTTTTACGTTTACGCATTGTTATCAACTCCTTCAATGCTAGTGTACCACTTATTCCTATTTAATAATCATGATAATTTTTAAAATTATGTGACAATTTCGCCATTCATGAAAAATCGCTCTCTTTTTTCTGGATCCGCTGCACTTTATAATGTCTTCTGTTTTCCAATGCTCCGGTTCCCAATACAACTCCGGAAACGATGAAAATGAATCCGAATAACTGGGCCGCGGCGATGGTTTCGTTCAAAAATAGATAAGACCCGGTCAACGAGAAGAATGGTGTAAGATTGATGAAAATCGCTGTTTCTCCTGCTCCAAGATCGTGGATCGCCCGGTTGTAGAACATGTGACCGAGACCTGTCGCAAGGATGGCAGAAGCAGCGAACACAGCCCATATCCATGGTTTTCCGGTCGTAAGGCTTTCCATTCCTTGTGGTTCCATTTTCAGGCTGATAAGGAACAAGAAGGCTGATCCGATGATTTGCATCCAGAATGTGATTAGTCTCGCACCCATCGTTTCCGTCGCTTTTTTAATAGTAATGAAGCTGACAGCCTGGGCAATCACACAAAGGAAAATATAGAAGTCCCCGCGGGATATGCTCGAAAGCTCTCCTGAGCCATTCAATACGATAAAAGAAACCCCGATGAGTCCGAGGAATATGCCGATCAATCGTAAAAGTGTCAACCGATCTCCGAGGAACACGATCGCCAGGAGAGAGGTCATTAACGGGACCAGGGCGATAATCAGCCCTGTATTCGAAGCTGTGGTCATCGTCAATCCCATCGAGAGGAAGTAGTGATGACCTGTGATCCCTGTCAAGGCACCGATTGTGACATAGACAAACTGCTGTCGTGTCATTTTACGGAATTCATTTTTGGCCGTCAGTACGATTAGGACGACAATCCCAGCAGTCAAAATGCGGAAAGCGGTGATTGTGATCGGATCGAAGTAATTTACGACCAACTTGATAGCTATGACATTGAATCCCCAGATCATCATCAACAAGAGTAATAAAATATACGTTGCCGGTTTGGACAAAGCCCTCATCTCTTTCCTATCTGTAAAATGATAAGTGTATCTTACCCCTATCAAATAATAGAGTCAAAAGAAATGTTTCGGATTCCGAACAAACCCTATTCACCTTTTTTATTCATAAAAAGCAATTCCTGTCTATTTTGTGGGGCGATGTTTGGGGATTGCCTATAAACTTAATTAGGTGTTCATGACCATCTATTAGCACGTTTCTCTTTTAATATAGTAAAATATCATTATTTCAAGATAACATTAAAGGGAATTGTAGAATATTGTAGAATCCTCTCCTAACACCTAGAAACTTTTTAGGTCAATACATATGGGGAGTGATTCTATGTTAAAACGTCTTGGGACATTCGTTGCATCCTTATCTCTAGTCATTGGGATGGCAGTACCAGCATCCGCAGCAGGTTCAAGCGAAAAAGAACCGACCTTCAAGCCGATTACGGAGCAGTCGGCACCGCAGGAAGTAATCGTCCATTTTGAAGAGTCGATCACATCATCAATTACAGACGAAGTCTTAGCCGAGGTAAATGGAGAACTCACTGAGAAGACCGAAGAATTTTTAGTGGTAAAAGTGGAAGGGAATGTGTCAGAAGCGGTCGAATCATTCGAGGCTCTTGATGCCGTTTCGTATGCTGAACCGAACGTGACGCTCCACGTAAATTACATGCCGAATGATCCTGCGTATCATTCCTTACAGTATGCACCGCAAAAAGTTGGAGCAGAAGCAGCATGGGATGTAACGCTTAGTGATCCATCCGTTAAAATCGCTGTTGTCGATACTGGCGTCGATTATAATCACCCGGATTTAGACGGGAAAGTCTTGGAAGGCTATGATTTTGTCGATGATGATAATGACGCGATCGATGAAAATGAACATGGCACACACGTCGCTGGAATTGCAGCAGCCAATACTGATAATGGCGAAGGAATCGCAGGTTTGGCACCTGAAGCATCCATTCTTCCTGTCCGTGTACTAGATGCAGATGGGAGCGGTTCTCTTGATGATGTCGCTCAAGGAATCCGTTATGCGGCAGATCAAGGTGCCCAGGTAATCAACTTGAGCCTTGGTGGAGCAGTCGGCACTCAAACCTTAGAAGATGCAGTTAACTACGCGTGGGAGCAAGGCTCTGTTGTCGTAGCAGCCGCAGGGAACTCAAGCACACCATTGCCAAGCTATCCGGCGTTTTATGAAAATGCGATCGCGGTAGCAGCAACGGATCAGAATGATACGATTGCCTATTTCTCCAACTACGGAACCTGGGTTGATATCGCAGCACCTGGCGTTGACATCTACTCGACGATTCCGAATGGCGGATATGCAAGTTACTCTGGAACATCGATGGCATCACCGGTTGTGGCAGGTGTTGCTGGATTGCTTGCCGCTCAAGGTAAAAGTGCTGAACAAATCCGTACAGCCCTGGAAGAAACAGCAGATGACGTAAGAGGCACAGGAACCCTCTTCCAAAATGGACGTTTGAACGCAGCAAAAGCAGTACAACACTAAAATACATGTAAGCTATACCTCCGGGATGCCGATGCAGACCGGGGGTTTTTACTGTAAATATGAGAAGTGAACAGATTATCTTGAAAAATGCACAGATTCCGCAAAGAAGTCATTCCAAATAAAATATGAAACGATTTTTCGAGAAAACCGCCTCCCTTCTATTATTCAAAAGCTTTTTAAAAACCCCCCATCTCTCTAACAAAAATAGAGACAAGTTGAATTGTAACAACCCCCGACCCTTCCTCATACAGTGTTGAAGAGAGTTGTAATTTTTCCAGCATGTATTCATATAACAGTCCATTCAAGTTTTGAAGGATAGGGGGAAATGCGATGAATGAGTTCCGACAAGATCTTCAGGGACTAGACATTGGCGACTTCAACGCAAATGAATTCGTCCCGAGCAGCCATCATGAAGATTATGAAGAAGAAGCAAGATTATGTGTTTTCATAGGTCCATGTTTTGGTCCATGCGGGCGTTGCTTCGGCCCATGTGGCGGACGTTGCTTCGGCCCATGTGGCGGACGTTGCTTCGGTCCATGTGGCGGACGTTGCTTCGGCCCATGTGGTGGTCATTGCGGAGGTCCATGTGGCGGCGGCAGATGTGGTGGCCGATGCGGAGGTCCATGTGGCGGCGGCCCTGGCCCGTGCGGAGGCGGTTGATCAGAAGGTTTCAAAGAGAATCCCAGCTAAAGCTGGGGTTCTTTTTCAATGACCAATAATTACGAATATAAGACAAATCCTCATACATACACTCATATGAAGCAATCCGATAAAACAGACCACCCCAGATCTCAGTTAAGGAGGAGCGGAATGATGAAATTGAGCCCTTCGATGCGTTTGAAAGTGAATAGGGATACTTTTTTCTCCCCTGATGCGAAGGACAGCGTGTATTTCCGAAACAATTCGGGATCCTTCAGGATGCAAGGGAAGTCAATCAATCAGTGGGTTGAAAAATTGCTCCCGATGTACAGCGGGGATTTTTCATTAAGGGACATGACGGACGGCTTGCCCGAGCCTTACAGGGACCGGGTCTATGAAATTACTGAAACGCTGTATAAGAACGGATTCCTGCGGGACCTTAGCCAGGATAGTCCTCATGATTTGAAGGAGGAGATTTTAAAAAAGTATTCGTCCCAGATCGAGTTTCTGAACAGTTCCGGCGGTTCAGGTGCGTATCGTTTCCAAGAATACCGGAAAGCGAACGTGCTGGCAATCGGTGCCGGACCGATTTTTTTATCTCTGGTTTCGGCATTGCTTGAATCGGGATTGCCGACATTCCATACGATGATCACGGGCTCCATGCCTACGAATCGGAAACGGTTATCTGAACTTACTGTGCAAGCTCGGAAAACCGATCCCGAGGTAGCGCTCAGCACGATCTCCCAGGCTGAGAGGGGAATTTCATGGCATGATCTCATTGAACCCTTCGACTGTGTTTTATATGTTTCTCAACAAGGTGAAGTAGAGGAGCTCTGCACGATCCAATCGGCGTGCCGCAATGGGAAGAAAATGTTCATCCCGGCAGTGTCCCTTGACGGATTCGGGATTGCCGGTCCAGTCGTCCATTCAGGTTCTGAAGTAGGTTGGGAGACTGCGTGGCAAAGCATTCATCACACTGTTTTTGAAAAAGCACAGCGATCGGATTCATCCTCCTCAACAGCCGGAGCGATGCTAGCCAACATTTGCGCATTTGAACTGTTTAAAAAAATCACGGAGGTTACAGGGACGGACCGCCATCAATTCTACCTTTTGGATTTGTTCACGCTGGATGGGAAATGGCATCCTTTTCTGCCGCAGCCAAACACCCGAGAACGGATCGAGTGGATGGATGAAGAGGAGATTTTTGAAAAACAGAATAGGGATACGAATTTATTCTTGAGCTTCAGTCAGTTGACCTCGGAGGTCTCAGGCGTTTTTCACCGCTGGATAGAAAGAGATTTGAATCAGATCCCACTTTCACAGTGCGAAATCCAAGTAGTCGACCCGCTTTCAGAGGGTCCTGCAGAACTTTTACCTGCACAAATCTGCATCGGGCTGACACATGAGGAAGCACGTCGAGAAGCTGGCCTCACGGGACTGGAAAGGTATGGAGAGAGGTTCATTGAAAAACTGCAGATGCAAGACCGAGCCGAAAAGTTCGTCGGAATCGGTGCTGGTGAAACGCCTGCGGAGGGCGTTTTCCGTGCTGTGCAAAAATGCTTGCTTGAGGAACTGCAAACACGCACAGAAAATCCCAGGGTCTCCCGTGTGAGTTTGACTAAAGTTACTGATCAGCATTGCCAGTATTATTTGAAGGTACTGAAAACGATGGACAGAGAACCAGAAATCTATTTTGGGAGAGAAACTGCGGGATTCCCAGTTATTTGGATCAAGGTGAAAAACCGCTGGTATGGTAGCACCGGTCTGAATCCGACGATCGCCCTCCGCAATACGCTTCAACATGCGGTGATGAAGGGACAGAACAAGGAGACGAACCTGGCAACGCAGGTCATTGAGCTATCACAAGTATCTGTTCAGGAAATAGCCCCAGTGGAAATTGAGATCTGGCCATCAGAAATGGTAGAAAGTCTTCAGAATGGATTAGAAACACTACAGAAAAATCGCCGCAAACTTGACGTATTCAGATTACCGATGGAACCGCTGTTGAAAAAAGAGCAGGCAGTCATGGTCGGCGTCATGCTGAGAAAGGAGGCGCCATTATTGTGAGTACTGTGCTTGTCGTCGGACATGGAACGCTTGCGGACAATGTCTGTGAAAAACTTTCACGGACTTACAAAATCATACGTCTTGCTGCTGTCGAAAGGGATGTGCCGGAAACGACCGAGCTTGTTCTCGTTTTACATGATACGTGGGTCCCGTCAGTTCACCAACAAGCAGAGGACGTGTACCGTGGCCTGCGCATCTCCTGGTTGCGGGGATTCCTATCATTCGGTGAAGGGATTATCGGACCGCTCGTCCAGCCGGATCAGCCAGGATGCTCCTATTGCGCGGATACACGCCTCTTGATCGCAGGACATGAGAAAGAAGAGATGTGGGATCTGAGGGAAAAACGGTTAGCGCAACAAGACAGCTTTCAGCCTGATGCCTGGGCTTCCAACTCAGCCCTCCTGCAAATGACGCATTTGATTGAGGCAGAAGCAAAAAAAGTACTTGAAGGGGAGAAACCGCAATCCACTGACCATATTTATCTGATCAACCTGAAAACAATGGATGGCAAGTGGCGGTTTATTTTACCTGAGGCTGTATGTCCTGTTTGCAGCAAGCTCCCGGACGATTCAGAGACAGCAGCCCAGATCACGTTGAAACCGAGTCCGAAAGTAAGTCCGGACAGTTTCCGATGCCGACAGATGGATGAATTGCAAAAGGTGCTCGCAAACGATTACCTCGACACTCGTACTGGAATGATGAACCGGAAGATGTACGACTCCGTGACGTTGTTTGCAGATGTCATCGTCAATCTGCCGCTGTTCAATCGGAGTGAAGGGACTGCCGGCAGGACACATTCTTACGAACTAAGTGAATCGACTGCGATTTTAGAAGCATTGGAACGCTCTTGCGGACTCGGTGTTCGCGGAAAAAGGACCCTCATCAGAGACAGCTATCGCAACCTTGGAGGAAAAGCGCTTCATCCTTTGAAGATTGGTGTCCACGAAGATGATGTGTATGCAAAATCCGATTTCCCATACGTGAAGTTCGATCCTGACAACGAGATGAACTGGGTGTGGGGACACTCGTTTTTACAAGATCGACCTATCCTTGTTCCTGAACTGCTGGCCTATTACAGCATGGGGTGTGGGGATGGTTTTGTCTATGAAACCTCGAATGGGTGCGCGCTCGGCGGTACGCTTGAAGAAGCGATTTTTTACGGAATCATGGAAGTCATTGAGCGGGATGCTTTCCTCATGACCTGGTACGCTCAGCTTAATCTGCCGCGGTTGGATCCTATGTCCGCAGGAGACAAGGAACTGAAGCTTATGGTCGAACAGATGCGAGAGATCGGTGGATATGAGCTGTACCTATACAACGCGACGCTGGAGCATGGGATCCCGAGTGTGTGGGCGATGGTCAAGAACCGAAAACAAAGGGGGATGAACCTCCTTTGTGCAGCTGGTGCCCATCTCGATCCCCTAAGGGCGGCGAAGAGTGCGGTGTACGAACTCGCTGGCATGGTGATGTCGTTTGAGGAAAAATTCGAATCGGGCAAGTCGGAATATCTCGAACTGTACCAGGATTCCTCCCTTGTTAAAAGTATGGATGATCACGCAATGCTGTACGGGTTAAAAGAGGCAGAAGAGCGACTTCAATTTTTACTGGATGAAAACCGGCGGACCCAAACATTTGATGAGGCGTTCAACTGGAAACATCGTCACTCAGATCTGACTGATGATCTAACGGATGTTCTTGACGTATTCAAGAAATTGGAGCTCGAGGTCATTGTGGTAGACCAGACGACACCAGAAATAAGGCGTAACGATTTGCAATGTGTCAAAGTCTTGATTCCGGGCATGCTGCCGATGACGTTCGGCAATGACTTTAAAAGGGTGAAAGGCTTAGAGCGTGTGTTGACGGTACCGGCGGAGCTCGGCTATTACAAGGAGCAGCTTACGTACGATCAGCTCAACCCAAAACCGCATCCGTTTCCATAAAAGATGAGAGGAGGGTGAAGGGTGGACTTGGATGAATTTCTCCACAATCTTCATTATGGCATCAGTCAAGTAAAGCCGACGGATTGGGAAGCAGACTGGGAGGATGCACCGCTCCCATATAAGCTTTATCGGAATCTCCCTGCAAAATCGTTTTCGCCAGGAATTCCGTTAAAAGAACCTGGAGAGTGCACCCGTCCGTCGATTGAGAATATCGGAGATTTCCTTTGGTACACGTACGGATTGACTCAAATGTCGCAGTCATCTTATATGGATTCACCTGATTTCATCCAACTTCGACGCTTTGTTCCGTCAGGTGGGGGATTGTACCCGAATGAATTATATGTCTATTTGAAAATTGAGGGCTTATCCGAAGGCATCTATCATTATGATGCTGCCCATCATCGCCTCGATTTGCTACGGGAAGGGAATTTCGACAGCTATTTTACTGCAGCGCTTGGAAGGCGTTGTGAGGTTGCGGATTGTTTCGGTGTGGTCTTTGTCTCAACGATGTTTTGGAAGAACTTTTTCAAGTACAACAACTTCGCTTATCGACTGCAAGGACTGGATGCCGGCGCATTGATCGGCCAGCTGCTTGAAGTGGGAAAACGTTGCGGTTTCTCCTCCAGGGTGCATTTCCAGTTTCTCGATCGTGCGGTCAACCATCTGCTTGGGTTGAAAGAAGCGGAGGAAAGCACATATGCGGTTATCCCACTTTCTGAACGTGAAGTTGGGTTGGCAGCAGGTAGCGTGCAAACTGCTTCTAAGTTAATTGAAACGATACCGCAATTGGAGACAGATCATTATGTACGCTCGAAAAAAGTGTTGGAATATCCGCTGCTCTTAGAAATGAATGAAGCAGCCTTAATCGCCTCGACGGAATCCTTTTGCTCATTGCAGAAACCGGTTCATAAGGAGAAAACCGGACAAACGCTTTTCCTACAGCATCACGAGCCGTTGGAGAAGGATTTTACCGCTGTTTGCCAGAATCGTTACTCCCCAGAAATGGATTTCATCATGGAAAAAGTGACCCAACAACAGTTGTCTATTTTATTAAAAGAAGCGAGCAGAGCATTCGTTTATAAAAATGACCTTGGCAGTGATGCCGGTCTCGAGATTTTCGGTTGTTTTTACAATGTTGAGGATATCCCACATGGAGCCTACCGTTATAACCCCGCCGAACACTCGTTGACACTTGTCCAACCGGGTGATTTCCGGCTTCAATTGCAGTACGGAATGACCACTCATAATCTCAATCTCTATCAAGTTCCGCTTTGTTTGCATATCGTCGGCACACGGGATCATTTGAAAAAGGAGATGGGGTATCGAGGTTACCGGTTCCAACAGATGGAGACAGGCATGCTTTTGCAGCGGTTGTTATTGAGCGCATCTGCCCTCGACATGGCGGGGCACCCACTGCTTGGGTTTGATGTCGCCACAACCGACGCCATTTACAAGTTAGATGAGAAAAAAACGAGCCTCATCCAGTTGCCGGTTGGACCTTATCAGCCAAGGGCTTGGTTGAAGGGGATATTAATATAAGCATATTTGTCCAGCATAAAACAATAGAATGGAATGATTGAATTTTTAAATTGGGGGAGGTCAAAGGATGCCGTATTTTGAGGTTGAAGATCAGGTGGAATTGTACTATGAGGATGTGGGTGAAGGAGTCCCGGTCATTTTCATTCATGGGGTTTGGATGAGCAGCCGCTTTTTCAAAAAACAAACGGAACACTTCAGGAAAGACCATCGTGTGATATTACTGGATTTACGGGGACATGGGCAATCAGTGAAGGTTCACCACGGGCACACCGTTGCGAATTATGCTCGTGATCTGCACACTTTTATCGAAAAAATGGAACTGAAGGATGTTGTGCTGGTTGGCTGGTCGATGGGGGCGTTCGTGGTTTGGGACTATCTGCAGCAATTCGGGGAAGACAATGTGAAGGGAACGGTCATCGTGGATGAATTAGCATCTGACTTCAAATGGGATGACTTCCCGAGCGGTGCTTTCGACTTCCAGACGCTCATCCATCTGATGCGGGAAGTTCAGAATAATCGCGTCGGTTTCCTTACCGAGTTCATCCCGCTTATGTTCAAGGAGGAGCTTCCACAGAAAGAATTTGATTGGATGCTGGAGGAAACGACGAAGCTTCCGGAGTCTGTATCAAGCGCAATCTTGTTTGATCAGACTGTCGTTGACTACCGTAACCAGTTCGAAAGCATAAAAGTACCGACTCTGCTATGTTTCGGAAGAGCGGAGAAACTTATTCCGGTCGAAGCAGGCGAGTACTTGAATAAACACATCGTGAATTCACAGCTGATCGTATTCGAAGACAGCTGCCATTGTCCTTTCCTTGAGGAACCTGAAAATTTCAATGAAGTCGTCACTGAGTTCGTGCAATCACTATAATGGATTTTGCCCTGGAGAGCGCTTCAGGGTATTTTTATTTAGGCTGTTTTTTATAATTTTTTTGGTAATGGAATGTTGTAAAGAAAGATGCTGAAACCTTTGGCAGTGGAAATATGCGAGACTCCAGCTGGAAAAGCAAGCTAAGCGAAACCCCGCAAGCGAGGAACGAGCTGAGGAGGCTTGCGAAAGTAGGTAAATGCAAGGAATTGATGTCTAGATCAGCAACCAGTCATTTGGATCACTTCAAACTTCCTGCGGCGGCGAAAGTCTCCTCGTCAATTTTCCAGTGACCTACGTGCCTAACCGGGTCGCTTCCGCTTTTCTCTAGCCCGCGGAAAACGAGTATATTTCCAAAAACAACAATCTATGCAAAAACAGTCTTTATTTAACTACACTTCAATCACAGCTCCGTCAATCCGTTTGAACCCACGTAATGCTGCTAATTCTTCGACTAGACGCAATGCCGCTTTATCCTTTGATTTGGCCTCGATCATAATGTCGGCGTCTTTACCAAAGGCGATGAGATCTTTGATGAATGGTAAGGCGAATTTAAGATCAACATAATCCGCATGGGAGCGGTATTCCTTATCTGACTTTGGTGAGGAAAGGTGAAATTTCGGCTGTTGCTCCGTGTTTTTCCAGGTCGTGTAGATTTCAGGAAGCAATTCTTCTACCGATTCATTTCCGGGGTTTGCCCAGTGATGATGGTAATCGAAGATCATCGGCAATGCGTGGTCATTACAAACCGCCAGCGTTTCTTGTGCTGTATAGGTTTTATCATCATTTTCAAGTGTGACCTGCTTTTTAATCGGGTTGTCCAGTTTTTCGATATTATCATGAAAGCGGCTGATGGCTTTTTCTTTGTCCCCATAAGCTCCGCCGACATGGATGTTCATCGTTGCCTGGTCATGTAATCCCATCAGTTCAAGCATTTTATAATGATAGTCCATATCCGTAATTGCGTTTTGGGTCACGTGCTCTTTATCGCTTGTGAACAGAGTGAACTGATTCGGGTGGAAGCTCACGCGCAATGAGTGCTTTTTGACAATCTCACCGATCTCCTGGAACTGCTCCCGGAACGGTGTTATATAATCCCATTTCACCTCAGGATGGGTCGCAAGCGGCACGAGGGAAGAAGACATCCGGTAAAGGTGGATGCCTTGAGCGATGTTATAGAATAATGCCCGTTTCGTATTGTTCAGATTCTGAGCCGTCGCATGTAAAAGTTTTTCCTTGCGCTGGTTCGTATTAAGCTTCATCCAATTCGTAAAAGTCAATGTCCTTGAAGGGGATGATTCCCACAGATGAAGTGCCGTCGAAACATACCCAAACCGAAGCATCATATTCAATATCTCCTTGTAAAACAATCTGCCCCTTATTTTATCTTAACCAAAGCTGATTAGTAAAATATGTTAGTTGTGGGTTTATTGAGTTATATGCAGAAGAACCTGAAAAAACTGGGAATTTCATGGAACTTTTCGCGAACCATTCCCGTATAAACTGTATTAAGTATTTTAGGAAGAGGTGGTTTGATGAAGTTTCTTTTGGTCATTGCAACAATCATGTTCAATACCGGATTATCCTGGTTGTTTGCTAGATTAGTAGGATGGAGTTTTATGGAGTCGATGTTTTTATGCGGCTTACTCCTTTTCATAGTTGTGTGGATGGGGATGCTCAATGGAAAAATGTCTAACAACCAAGTGAATGCAAGCATTAAAGGGACCACAGGTGTGAATGCAGGGGAAATCAAACCATTCAGCCTGAGCTTCAATCCTTTCATCATAGGAACACTCATTTATCTCGTATCGAGTGGAATCATCACGGTGGTGTATTACTTGCCGTATTTTACGACATAAAGCAAACAACTGAGAGTTAGGTGATCACATGAAAAAAAGATTGAATATCGTGTTTACGATTATTTATGTACCGTTAATTATTGGAGCCATTCAAATGTTTTTTGATGAAAATCCTTTCAATGATCATATTGGCAGCCTGTTTTTAATCGTCTTAATGATGTTTCAAGGTATACATATCATGATTAGAGATTTACTGGATGGTAAAAAGAAAACTCTTTTCTTCAATGTGGTCTTTATTGCGACAGCAGGCGGACTTCTTGCGTGGACCATATACCACAATCTTTCTTCTATATAAAAGTTTTTTCTAATGAAGGAGTTTCGACTATTACCACTAGTGAGCGAGGAGGCTTGCAGATCGACCGCGAAAAGCGATTTCCAAGCCACTCCAATGGAGTTGTGAAAAACAACAATCTTTACTAAAAGAGGCATATAAAAATACGTAAGGGTGAGGTAACGATGGAAAACAACACAGAAAAACAAATACTCGAGGAATTGAAAAGTATCAATCAGTCGTTACAAAGTCTAATATCAGAAACAACTGAAATGAAACAACCGCCGCTGATTTTAGATATCCTGAAATCTTTGTTCATCGGAGTTTGCGTGGTTGCTCCAGCCCTTGCGGTTCTTTATGGACTTTTTCAGATATTGGGGAGTTGGATTTAAAAGTGGAGGGTGCAAAATTGAAAAAATGGTTGTCTATGGTTTTCATTGTTGTATTGATTCTGGCAGGATGCAGCAGCGATGGAAGTTTATATGATTATGATAATACGAAGTTAAAAGAAGAGCTTGAAGAGAGGGCTTTCCAACCCAAGGTACCTACGAAACTTCCTTTTGGTGAAGGTCAGGCAGACTTGAATCCGCCTATCGAACTCGGTGAAGGGAAAGATGATACTGTCATCATGATTGATTTTACGAGTTCAGAAGAAGGGAATCGAAACCTCATGGGACTCGAGATCGTAAACGATTTAGATGTTCATCCGGATATGGAGTACGAAACGGTTGATATAGGTGAACTTAAAGGACAATTTGCCGAAAACGAGACGGGAAATATGGTCCTGAATTGAAAAAAGACAACATAAACTATACGTTATCTTATTACAAAGAACAGTCAGATACAGAAATCACGAAGGAAGACCTGATTGAAACCGCTAAATCGTTTGAGTAATGAAGAAAACAACGGACTTGAAGATTCAAGCCCGTTGTTTTTACATACCTATTGAAGTTGTTGAAGGTACTCGTCGAATCGTTCGTATTGGGATGTGACGCCTTCCACAACGCCCATATCTTTGACTTGCTTGAGGGCTTCTTCCGTAGCGAATTCAGATCTGGAAATCACTTTCGTTCTTCCGCCATGGTCGAGGAAAGTCATTGTAATGAGAGTCTCTGGCATCCCATCCGCTTTATTGCCCTCTGCATCCGAGAACGCATCGGTGTAGACGATTTGTTCAGGCTCGACGATTTCTTTATATTCGGATAACCCCCAGGATTCCATGCCGTAAAAGTCTCCCTGGTTTTTGTCTACACAACGCATGCAATAGTGCCATACTCCACCAGGCTTGAACTCAAACTGATGAACCGTAGTTTTCCATCCTTTAGGTCCCCACCAATTTTCTAAATGCTCCTTTTGTGAAAAGGCCTTGAAAACGAGATCCCTTGGTGCATCGAAAACTCTTTCAATAATCAGGTTTCTTCCTTCTGTATGTGTTTTTAGACTGTTTGTCACTTTACTTTCAGACATTTTAACGCCTCCTAATTAAAATATTATTTCCAGTAAAAAAACAGTGCACCTCCTTTTAAAATTGACAATGCTTCTTATTCACCTTGTTCCTTTTCCTTCAGTTCCTGCAAATACTCATCCAATTGGTCGAATCGTTCATTCCACACGTTTCGGAAAGAATCCAGCCAATCGTCAAGATCCATGAACGGTTCTTGCCGAAGCTTATAAATTCTACGGTTGGCGATCGGATTCACCTCAACGAGTCCTGCATCACTGAGCACACGTAGGTGTTTGGAAACTTGAGGCTGACGAATCCCAAGTTGATCGGCGATTTCCCCAACAGTATGAGGTTCATCACGCAAAAGTTCGATGATTTTCAAGCGGTTAGATTCTGCAAGTGCACTCAATATTTTTTCCATGTATTAAATATACCATAAAAGGAATATTCTTGTCAAGGAATAATCGTGACGTTTTCCAGATTAGCAGGATGGAGTTTATGGAATAGATCTTTTTATGTGGGCTTCTGGATGGCAAAAGAGGGTCGGCTCTAAAGAATCTGTTGATAGAAAATCTGATATAGTTTTGAAATAGGGCATCATTTTGTTGACATCAATCATAAGATGTAATATATTGATGTCAGGGAACACTGACATTGTAGGTGAGGGTATTGAGATGAATCGAAATAAAAAGATGCATACTTCTGAAAAGATTATGATGGCAGCAATCGACCTAATGGCAGAAAATGGCTATAACGGAGTGTCCACTCAAGAAATCGCAGCCAAGGCTGGATTCAGTGAAAAAACACTGTTCCGTCATTTTCAAAGTAAACAGAACTTATTAGAATCCGCCTTCAATCATTATCATTATGCGGAAGAAATGAAAGACCTGTTTCATAAAAAAATCGAATGGGATCTTGAAAAGGACTTGCTGATGGTTTGCCGCAGCTACCACAGGATCATGTATCAGAATCGGAAATTGATTAAAATAAGCACCAAGGTTGGCGATAGCCTCCCAGGATTTCGTGAACGGACACACCAACATCCTCAACAGTTAAAAGAATTCTTAACTGGGTACTTTGAGGAAATGTATAAAAAGGGAAAGATCATTGAAACAGATTTTGAAAGCAACGCCAAAGCTTTTTTGTACATGAATTTTGGTGCGGCGATGGGCAGGATGAACAATGATCCAATATTCGCTGGTACTCCTATCGATTCCTTCATTGAAGCGAGTGTTTCGATATTTACTAGGGCATTGAGACCCTAGTACATTTTTTAAAATGAAATGTCAGTTAGTAGTGACAGACATTTAAGTGAATAAAGGAGGAGATATTACCATTTAGATTTGTTAAGAAAGGAGAATGAATATGGAGTTAGATGTCCAGCAACAAACTGGAGAAAAATTGATGAAGATCGTGATGTTCACTCTTGTCCTCTCCGCGATGAGCGTGTTGATGTTCAATTTTGTCCTCCCACAAATAAGTGAAGAGTTTGGTCTCACGAATGCCCAAGTAAGCTGGGTCACATCATCGTATGCTTTGATTTACGGTATAGGGACGATCATTTATGGGAAACTCGCAGACCATTACAAGCTTAAGGACCTTCTGACATTCGGATTGTTACTTTTTGCGATAGGTTCACTCATCGGGCTCACTTCCCAGACCTTTTGGATGGTCCTTGTCGGGAGGTGTATACAGGCAATGGGAGCAGCAGCAATCCCTGCAATAGCTATGCTTATTCCCATCCGCTATTTCCCACCTGAACGTCGTGGATCCGCCATGGGGCTGGCATTCGTCGGGCTGGCCCTCGGTAGTGCACTTGGTCCGGTCATGTCTGCTTTGATATTAAGTGTGGTTCATTGGCGATGGTTATTCTGTATACCGTTGTTCATCTTGATTACGTTGCCTTTCTACCGAAAATATTTGGGAGATGAGCGTGGGAGTCATACAAAACTTGACTGGATGGGAGGAGGACTGCTGGCTGCTTCAGTGACTCTACTGTTACTGGGCGTTACGGTTGGAGCATGGTTGTTCGTTATTGGAGGATTGTTGTCTCTCGTACTTTTCATTGTACGAATACGTTCTGTCCAAGAGCCCTTCATACAACCTGGTCTTTTCAGTATCAAGAACTATACCATTGGGCTGGTCATCACTTTTCTGATAAGCGGAATCGGTTTTTCCCTTTATTACCTTAGCCCATTACTTTTGGCAGATATCCATCAGCTCCCGCCCAGCTGGATTGGTTTTGCCCTTGTTCCAGGGGCAGCAGCCTCAGCCATCCTGGGGCGAAGCGGGGGAAGGCTGGCAGACTTGAAAGGCAATTCGTATTTGTTTTTCATCGCCTCCATGTTACTTGTATCATGTTTTGTTTTACTATCCACCTTTACAGGGGTGTCACCCGTGCTCATAGCGATCTTTCTGATACTTGGTAATGTTGGGCAAACGTTCATGATGATCGCGATGTCCAATTCAGTATCGATGACCTTATCGAAAAAACAGGCTGGAGTGGGGATGGGGCTTTTAACGATGTTGAATTTTATTGGAGGTGGAATGGCTACAGGGGTATACGGGAAGATGGTGGATCTGGGGTCTGCAGGCCATTGGAATCCGGTACATCACTACTCGGACGGTGCAATATACAGCAATATCTTTCTGATTCTCGCTGTTCTACATGTAGGCATCCTGTCTCTTTACGTCATCCAGTTCAACAGGGGAATAATCATTCGTTCTAAAATTGTCGGGGAAGATCAGACAGTCAATGAAAAGTGAATCATGATTGTAATGTAAAAGAACGATCACAAAATGATCTTTTAAAAAATTTAAATGATTTCAGGGAGGAATACATTATGCAAAAAATAGCAATCATTATCGGGAGCACAAGACCAGGACGAAACGGTGAAGCAGTCGCCCGTTGGGTGCACAGTATCGCAAAGGAGCGTACGGATGCTGAGTTTGAGATTGTCGATATTGCGGACTATGATCTTCCACTGCTGGATGAACCAATGTCTCCGGCTTTAGGTCAATACACAAAGCCGCATACAAAGAAATGGTCCAGGAAAATCGCTTCCTTCGATGGCTATATCTTCGTGACACCTGAGTATAACCATGCTACTTCCGCTGCACTTAAGAACGCAATCGATTTTTTATATAATGAATGGACCAATAAGGCTGCTGGTTTTGTAGGGTATGGGGCTGCAGGAGCAATCAGTGCCGTTGAGAATCTCAGGATGATCATGGGTGAACTTCAGGTTGCTGACGTAAAGGCTCAAGTTCGACTTTCGCTCTTTACCGATTTTGAAAACTTTAGTGATTTCAAACCTGCATCTTATCAAATATCTTCAGTGGAGGCGATGATTGACCAGGTGATTGCCTGGAGTGATGCATTAAGTGTGCTACGAAATAAATGAACTGAGAGTTGGAGCTTCTCTTTTTTATATGAGAGGCTCCATATTCTATATTTCGTAAGACGGATGGACCATAAACAAGAGGCTGCTCACCTTGTACAAGAAAGGTAAACAGCCGTTTTGTTTATACCTGAAATTCAAATTGCTTGGAATAAAGCTGTGCATAGGTACCGCCACGAGCGAGCAATTCGTCATGAGTTCCCTGTTCTGCGATACCATCCCTGGTCAACACGACAATTCGTTGTGCATTTCGGATCGTGGAGAGTCGATGGGCAATTACGATTGTCGTACGCCCTCTCGCCAGCACTTCCAGCGAATCTTTTACGATACTTTCACTCTCATTATCTAGTGAACTCGTCGCTTCATCAAGTATCAGTACCGGTGGATTCTTCAAAAAGACACGAGAGATGCTGAGTCGTTGCTTTTGACCGCCGGACAGGCGGACGCCTCTTTGCCCGATTTCGGAGTGGTAGCCGTTCGGCAGGCTCATGATAAACTCATGGGCATTGGCATGTTTCGCAGCCGTTATGATTTCTTCATCCTCTGCATCAGGTTTTCCGTAACGGATGTTTTCCATCACCGTGCCTGCAAAAAGATAGACATCCTGTTGGACTGTCCCGATGTTTTTTCTCAAAGAAGACAAGTCGATATTTTGAACGTTTTCCCCGTCAATCAAAATTTCCCCATCGGTCACATCATAAAATCGTGGGATCAGATTGCATAATGTCGTTTTTCCAACACCGGACGGGCCGACTAAGGCAACGTACTCGCCGGGTTGAACGTGTAGAGTCAGATTTTCAAAGACATTGTTTAGATCAGCATCATAGCGGTATGTGACCTGCCTGAATTCAATTTCGCCACTCGCCTCGTCAAGTGTGATCGGATTTTTGCTATTCTCAATCGCCGGCTTCAGATTCATGATTTCCATAAAGCGCTGGAAACCGGTAATTCCTTCTTGAAATTGTGTGCTCATAAAGGTCAGTCGTTGAATCGGCTCTACCATGAACCCGATATACAGTAAGAATGTAATCAGATCCGCTAAATCGAGTGTTTGATGGATAATTCTAGTACTGCCGATGATTACGACGGTGACAGTGATCAATTGGATGAGTGTTTCTGAAATATTGTAGAAGACAGCTTCGGTCCAATAGGTTTTTCTACGACTTTCAAGGAAACGGTCATTTTCCCGATTGAACTTTTCGATTTCGATTCCTTCATTGGCGAACGATTTTACGACACGGATCCCGCCAAGACTATCCTCAACCTGTGCATTCACATCTGCAATCCGTTCTTTGTTCCTCTTTAAAGCCGTGTTCAACAGCTTATTGTAGTACACAGACAATATAAGAAGGACTAATAAGATACAAAAGACGGCGATCGTCAAGGGTGCGTTGATGAAAAATAGGATGACGAAGCCACCTATGAAGCGGACCAGGTACTTGGTGTAGTCTTCTGGACCGTGATGATAGAGCTCGGAAAGGAGTAGCAAGTCATTGGAGATCCTGGACATCAGCTGACCTGTCTTTTCCTTGTCATAAAAGTTGAAGGAAAGCTTCTGCATATGTGCAAATAGCTCACTCCTCAAGTCCCTTTCCATAAGCGCTCCGATTTCGTGTCCTTTGTAATCTACGATGTAGTTTCCGATATTTTGTAACGCAACCAGGAGAAGCATGAGTGCGCCGACCCAGAACACATCATCCATTACAGTGGAAAGCTCCCCTGCCAGCACATCCTTCGTCACGTAACGCACGAGTAAAGGAAAAACGAGGATCAGAGTGGATGCAAAAAACGCACAGCCTAATACGGTTAAGAACATTTTTAAATACGGTTTATAATACGATAAAAATTTTTTGATTGGAAATTGCATGTAATACCCCTTTTAGTGTTCATTCGTAAAACACATATAAGGGGGTACACTGCTATAAATTACGTGAGTGTTCCTCCCTTATATAATTGGACTTTCCGACTTTTCATGTTTCTCATGTAAAAGACCTCCTCGTTTATTGGTACTTCTATTGTAAACTATTTTCTGGAAAAAGGAACAAATCATTTATACGCAAAAAAGAGGGTTCAATGTGGCGAGTGGAGAATTTGGTATTGCATTTAATATTTCGATGGGGTGAATTAAGTGACTGTGATAAAGAATGAGAAGGCTATGCTCCGGACTGCTTGTGTAGAGGATGCTTCGGTGGTTTTAGAGATACAACGGGAAGTAATTGGAGAGCGTGACTATTTTATAAATGTACCAGAGGACTTCGAAAAAACACCGGAGCAACAGCGGGAATGGATCGAAAAGATATCAGCGAATCCACGTGATATCATGATTGTGGCAGAAATCGATGGGAAAGTTGTGGGCTGGATCGTATTCATCTCACAAGTGCGAAAAAGAATGGCGCATACCGGTTCTTTCGGGGTGATGATCAAAAGAGAATATAGAGGTTCAGGGATCGGGAAGCAGTTGCTTCAAGGGATGTTAGCCTGGGCAGAGAAAAATCCATTGATTGAAAAAGTTTGCTTAGGCGCATTCTCGACCAACCATCGGGCAATCGCCTTATATGAAAGCATGGGGTTTGTAGAGGAAGGACGGAAAGTCAAAGAATTCAAATTCGGTGATAATGAATACGCGGATGATGTTCTGATGTATAAAATTGTTTAGCTAATGGAAAGGCTGTCCTAAAAGAAAAGTGTCAGACACCTCCAACACAAATATTTCGTATCAAACCACGATTTTTCAGGTCGGAGGGACTCAGACACTTTTGGGACAGCCTGCATTACTAGTTCATAAATGTATTTTGATCATGTACCAGATACCATGAGTCATACAGTTTACGAAATACCAATGTCAGATAATACTCTTTGTTATAGGGTTCGCCGTTTTGATCCAGATCTTCATACTTGACTTTAACTACGCTATAACCCATATCACTGAAGACTTCTTCTTTCACCAAGGTGTATTGGAAGGTCCAGTCAGGATCTTGAAACCAATCTTTATGGAAATTGATCACTTTTTGATATCCCTCAACAAAATGTCCGTTTGGCATAACAACGCTGACATCTGCGTTTTTGGATAATGTCACTGAATAGGACGCTAAATCTTTCTGTTGGATGGCTTGTAAATGTTTTTTAACAACTGCCTGGTAATTCATTTTCATCCTCCTGATATTGTGAGGATCAATGACACGCTAGGGTAGAATGACCCTCACTCGTTATTTTATTTTCAGACTTGGCACAGATTTTGTAGAACATTAGTCATCACTCCTTCAATCGTTTTTCAGTCATTTAAGTCTATTCTCCAACACAAACGTGATTCCTTTTTTTATGGCTTTGTTATACCTTATTGTTGATCTTCCCGAAATTCGCTCCCTTTCCGCGGGCTCGCTGTGTTCCCGTAGGAGTGTCGCAAATTCGCTTCAATTAAACTTATACAGAAATCAACTGTAATATTTAACAAAGCCTTTGTTACATAAATAAAATATGTCTTGAGCCTTACGTGACGTAATGGTTTATAGTTGAATCACCGGTAAATCCAGCGCGCGAAATGAGGGGATGATCATTGAAGATAACGTTGTATGGAAAGTAGGGGAGCTGGCAGAGTTAACAGGGATAACGGTCAGGACGCTGCGATATTATGATCAGATCGGTTTGCTTTCGCCTTCCCATTATTCAGATTCGGGATATAGATTGTATGACGATAGAGATCTGTCTCGTCTCCAGCAGGTTCTTTCGTTGAAGGATGTCGGCTTGTCGCTTGAGGAGATTAAAAGCATTCTATCCGATACGAACTATGACCCAGCCGAAGTCGTCTCCCTTCAAATCGACCGGCTCAAAGAAAATATCAGAATTCAACAGAAGTTGTTGAAGGAATTACAAAATGTTTCAGCCCTCATGCAAACGAAAGAACCATTGACTGTCGGAAATTTTACGGAACTGTTCGGTATGATGAAAAAGAGCCATGAAAATTTTTTTGCTGGGCGAAAAAATAACATGGAAAACCATTTGGATCGTCTTGATGATTTCCTTATAAAAAATCAAAGTCAAGGGAGGAAAAATCATGAGTGAACGTTATGCTACACATGATACCTTTGTGATTGAGAAAAATTACGACGCCTCACCTGCACAAGTTTTTGCAGCGTGGGCAGATCCTGCTTTCAAAGCAAAATGGTTTGCAGGAGCAGATGAATTCGATTTTAAAGTTGGGGGAGTGGAGAGCAACATGGGCGGGCCTCCCGGGGGTCCTGTCTACACTTTTAAGGCGCTGTATCAGGAAATTGTGCAAGATGAGCGGATAGTCTACTCCTACACAATGGATCTAGAAGAGACGAGGATTTCTGTATCTGTGTCCACTGTCGAGTTCAAGCCAGCTGGATCTGGAACCCAATTGATCTACACCGAGCAGGGTGCATTCCTGGATGGGCACGATTCTGCAGCTGCTCGTGAACACGGAACAGCGATCATGCTTGATAATCTTGGTAAGGAGCTTCGGAAAGTGGGGGAGGCAGACCGGGAGATCGTGAATGCAAGGATTTTCGATATGCCGCGTGAAAAGTTGTTCCAAGCGTTCACCAATTCGGATCATTTGGCAAAGTGGTGGGGGCCAGAGGGTTTTACGAATACGTTCCATGAATTTGATCAGCGCCCTGATGGGGTTTGGCGTTATACGATGCACGGTCCTAATGGTGTTGACTATGAAAATAAGAGTGTTTTCGTCGAGGTCGTGGAACCTGAACGAATCGTCCTCCGGCATCTGGAGCCGAATCATGTATTCCTACTATCGGTTACCCTTGAGGAAAGGGAAGATAAAACCGAGCTGACCTGGCGAATGCTCTTCGAATCAGCCGATGAATGTAAAAAGATCAAAGAATTTTGCTACAAGGCAAATGAAGAGAACTTGGATCGTCTGGAGGCACAGCTGGAAAAAATGGTTGGACAAACAAAATAGTGGCTTCGCATTTATAGAAAAAGGTTTGCTGAAGACAAGTTCAGCAAACCTTTTATCAAATCACTATGAAACTATGTCAGATTCACCCCATGTCGAAGGAACGCGGCTGCTTCAAGTTCCGATATACCGCTTCGTCTTGCAATCTCAGACATTTCAGGGGACAATTTCGGTGCGAAATTCCTTGGAGGAGTGGCGTGTCCCATTTGCCGTTGGCGTCCAGCGTTTCTGTAACCGAATGGTCCCCAAATTGCAAAGGTGAGGCCTGGAGACTGTATATTAAGGAAAAGGGTTTTTCCATCTGGTGAAAAGGTCGGTCCACAAAACTCTGAATTGTTTATCCGATTGTTGGCAAAAGCATATACTTCGCCTTCAGGTGTAATACCCATCACCCGGTTACCCCCAGAGCCATCCTCTGCAAACATGAGGTCGCCCCAAGGGGTGATGACGATATTATCCGGGCTTTCCATTTTATTTGCTTCAGTCCCTTCGTAAAACAACTCCAACGTTTCAGTAGAAGGGAAATAGCGGTAGATTTGACCGAGACGCTTTTCTCCTCCAGCCGTATCATCAAACCAGAAAACCCCGCCTGCAAAATAAGCACCTTCCAAACGATTGAACCGTACACATCCGCTATTAAGCGCATCATCATGCGGCTCTTCTTTATTGACATCTTTCCAGATCACACCGAATTTTTGCCCCGGGTTCATGAAGTCAGCATCTGGATTCGTCTTTTCTTCAATCGCCAGAGCCTGTAGTTTCCCACCTTTTTGCAGGGCGCCAGGTTTTGGACTCCGATCATTCGGAATGTACCTGTATAGAAAACTGGATCGTTCATCATTAGCTGGATCGTCTGGGTCGATCTTTCCACGGAAATCATCTTCTGTAAGATAAACGATCCCTGTTGCTGGATCGACGGCTGTCGCTTCATGTGAAAAGAAACCCATCTCACGGATCGGGGTTTTTGATAGTTTGTTTTCCGGATCGTCAGGCATGACTTCAAATACATACCCATGGCCATCGATACGTGTTTCTTCACATGTGAGCCATGTTCCCCAAGGTGTTGCTCCTCCAGCGCAATTTTGCATCGTACCAGATGAAGTGACATACTCTTTATGTACTTTACGATCCGGTCCGATGATCAAGGCAGTCGTCCCACCTGGTGCTAGACGATTGTATGGGTTTTTGCCTGGTACTGCAGACTCTGTTCCGCTCAATTCATGATTCCGTACAAGAATGGTAGATCTTTGAGGACCTTGAAAGGCAGCCATCCCGTCAAAATCACCTGGTATCGGCGCACCATTCGTCATTGATTTCCCTTCCTCAGAGAGGATCCGGTATTGAAATCCTTTCGGCAGGTCGATCACGCCACCCGGATCTTTGACTAGAGGACCGAAACCATTGAATGAGTATGGGGATTGTGATGTACCTTTCGTATTTGCGAGGACGTTAGTCGCGTTTCCAGTCATCCCTGCAGATCCAAGTGCCAGGGCAGCCATCCCCATCCCACTCATCTTAAGAAAATCTTTCCTATCCATAAGTGCTCGTTCTCTTTGTTCGCCCATTTGTAACTCCTCCTTCGTATTTTCCCATTCATCCAATACGTAACAAACGTAGCAAATGAGTTTGAAGGTAATGTTAGAAAATTGTAAAAATTTGAAGAAGTGTAGAAGGGCTAAAGAGAAATGATTGCCAGGATTCAGTTGATGATGCCAAACATTTTTCGGACGTGTTCCAGGAAGGCCTTTTCCGATATTTTATCTTTGTGGACTTTTCCATTGATCCAGCGGGTAAGGGTCTTATCTGTCAAAGACACCGTTCCTTCGTCAGTGAACTTCATAAGGAGCGGTCCCTTGTTGAATGGTGAACGTTCGTTTTCCATAAGCGCTTCTTGGATTTCATTAAATTCACTCAGATTTTTCACTGATCTTTTGGAGTCGATCACGTAACCGATACGCCAGTCATTATCCTTATGAGCGAGTTTTAGCATAAGAACATAGTCACCGTAATCACTCGTAGATGCTTCGACTTTGAATTGACCGTTGGATGAAGTCACGATTACGCCATTCATCGGAACAGGTTTTAATGGCAGATTGCCTCCAAATCCGGTATCGACAAGATAATCTTGGCCTCCGTGACGGAGGATGATCGCAACATGAGTCCTGCCGAGATTCGTCCATTCACCAGTTTCGCTATTGAATACGTCTCCGCGTACCAGTGTGACATCGAAATCATTTTCAAGCAGGAAAAGATAGAGCAGTCCATTCAACTCGTAGCACAACCCGCCCTCATTTCTGGCAAGCATTTTATCGATCAACGATTCATTCGTAATATCAAGCGTTTCCTGATTGGTGATCCGTAGATTTTCAAAAGGGATGGTCCGTGCAGTTTTTTCAAGTATCTCATCCAGCTTTTCAAATGTGATCGGTTCCTCGTCAGCCAACCCGATCCTTTTCCGGAACAATGCGTCCATTACGATTCCTCCTAACAAATTAGTTTAATTCCACTTTATAGAAAAATAAATACAAATAAAAGAGATTGAACTTTTAGGTGCTAACGTTTATTTGGTGACGTACAATGCATGAATACTTATTCTAAAAATCGCAAGTACCGAGATTTCAAGACAGGGTTTCCACTTTTCAATTCATTTATTGTATAATAATGTTTAGTTAGGGAGGTGGTAAATAATGGCGAACAGCAACATTCATTTGCCAGAATTTGCAGCAGCTCATGCAAAGCCTGTTATGGGAAAGGCGATACTTTGTATGGGATGGAATTTGAACTAATCGCCTGTCGATCCTGATAACATGGTTTTGCGCCTTATTTTACTGATTGTCCGATTAGAAATAAGGAGCTGAACTGAAATGAACAAAACAAATAATGAACCATTCATCAGACCCGATCAATTCAATTTTATCAGGGCTCAAGTCCGGAATCTGGTAAGCGCACATGCATCTGTTAAAGATCAGGATGTCCTCAAAGCTTTGAAATATGGCTCGTTGGAAAAATCACTGAATCTTTTTTCTGCTATCGATAAAAAAGTGGAGCCACTTCTTGACGAGATGGTTGAGATCGAAAAAGCAACGGAAGCGGAGAGGTTTCTTGACGAACTGAATGCGTATGTCATTCCATTTCGGAATATATCAGAAAAAACTGTGCAGAAATTGTTTCCTAAGGCAAAAAAACTAAAGATGCCTTCACACGAGGAATTCAATTTTAAAGAGCTTTCCTATCTAGGGTGGTATGATATCCGTTCCAACAGAAAGTATCTTATCGTTGAAGTGGACGGGAAACTGAAGGGAATTCAAGGAACCTTCCAGGATAGCAATCGGAAAAGCATTTGCACATTATGCGGCGGCTATGAAGAAGTCGGCCTGTTCATGTGTAAAGTGAAAAGCGGAAAAGAAACCTATCTTAGCCGAGGGAACTATATCTGTAAGGACAGTCAAATATGTAACCACAATATGACGACAAGAACCAAACTAAACGATTTTGTGTCGTTGCTGAACCAAAACTGAGGGGGGAATCCTCTCAGTTTTTTTAGTTGGTGCAACCTGAATACCTAAGGTAAGCACTTAAATCCATTATGAGACCCTGAAAAAGTGGGAAACCGATTTTGAGGTACTCATGAAGGCGCTATGAGACTCTGTAAAAGTGGGAAGCCGATTTTGAGGTACTCATGAAGGGGTTATGAGACCCTGTAAAAGTGGGAAACCGATTTTGAGGTACTCATGAAGGGGTTATGAGACCCTGAAAAAGTGGGAAACCGATTTTGAGGTACTCATGAAGGGGTTGTGAGACCCTGAAAATGAGAAAAATGGAATTTGGGTTTCCTAAAGGCAGGTGGTGAATGTTGAGTAAGGTGGCGTATATACTTATTCAAAATAAGTATATTTTCCGTGTCCTATAGTTCTAAAGTTCTCTAACAGAACTTTTCGTATTGTTTTTTTAGACTTAATGAAATTACTCCATTCATGTATTTGGTTTGTCGTGATCTTATCGTTCGGAAAAAGCAGCTTGAACTCTTCGACAGATCTTAGAACCGCAGTTTCATAGTCTTCCTTCTCTCCACATTTAGCGCAAAAGAAGTAGAGTCTAGTATTCTGTTGATCATAAAACCCACAACACCTCTGACAATAGATCCCTTTCCTCAGGTTATCATAATGGTAGTCGGGTAATCGGAAATTCGGGGTATCGGTTAAATGAAGAGACAACAGTTGTTCAGCCAGCGTGGAGTGGACATTCTTCAATCTAGAGGGTTGTTTCTTGATCTTGTCCAAAAAACGATTAAGCTGGGTTGGAAAAATAATATTCTGGTTGAGAGGTGCTTGGTAAAGGTGGAATTCGGGGTTAACGAAAACAAGATAAGCTTCAACAGGAATATTACAACCAAGTGCCTTTAGGAGCTGTCGCAACAACGATTCATTCCGATTCAATTGCAGCAGCGGATTCTTTATTTCATTTCCGCCCATAGAATACCATCTGTCCCCATCCACATAAAAATCACCTTCGTAGTTTTTCACTTCAAAAAGATAATTCGTCCCTGAAGAGATCAATAATGAATCGGTTTGAAAAAGCGTGTTACGATGCTCCAATAGTAAATCATTCAGAACCAGGCGTCCGAGCAAAAGTTCATCGAGCCGTTCATCAAACTTAAGCTCACCTTCATAGCCCTTTTCAAGATTGAAACAGTATTGTTCGTCTTCAGCTGAAAGATTCATTCGAATCCGAAGATATCTCATAATCTTCAATTCCAGCGATTCTTTGCGTGGCTTTATGATCAATACACATTTCCCCTTTCTTCTTTTACATAATAGTATCACAATGTCACAAATCAAACCCTTTATCCGTCATGTTTAATGAATAGGATAGGAGGGTTCAAAATGGAAAAATATGATGTTGCCATTATAGGTGGCGGTATTGCAGGGTTGACGGCGGCGATCATGCTCGCTAATGAAGGACAGAGGGGAATTGTGTTCGAAAAATCCACTCAATTCGGAGGGCGATCCCAGACCGTCAACAAAAATGGCGTATACATGAATCTTGGTGCCCATGCCCTTTATAAAGGCGGGGAGGCGATGCAGATTTTTAATGAACTGGGCATCACGATAAAAGGGGCGCAACCTCCAACAGATACAGCACAGACGATTTGGAAAAATCAGGTCTATCACGTTCCAATGAGTTTTCGCACTTTATTTTCAAAGCAATTCTTAAACGGAATCGAAAAAATCCAATTAGCAAAAATGATGGCTCATCTCAGTAAAATGGATGTGGAGGCAGTGGAAAAAGAAAGCATTCAAGATTGGGCTGAACGGGAAATACGTTACCCGATGATTCGTCATTTCTTTTACGCGTTCTGCAGAACAGCAACGCAAACTCATGCCCCTAGCCTCCAGTTGGCGCGTCCGGTTTTAAGGCAAATGCAGCGGGGGGTGAAAGAAGGTGTGCTCTATATTGATAAGGGGTGGGCGTCCATCGTAACAGAACTAAGGTCCACGGCTGAAAAAGTTGGGGTTAAACTTCTCAACGCTATGAAGGTCGAGAAAATTGAACACGACTGGCAAGTCAAACGTGTAATCGGCTCGAATAATGAAGCGTACGAAGTCGAAAATGTGATCATCACCACACCACCGGATGAAGCGTGTCGCCTTGTACCGCATGTCGAAAATACCTCTCTGGATCGGTGGCGAAAAGAAGCGATTCCAGCCACTGCTTCCTGCTATGATCTTGGCTTAAGGAAGCTTCCAGACAAAAATCATCAGTTCGTCCTCGGACTTGATCTTCCCGTCCTTTTTACCAATCAATCACGCACTGCAAAGGTAAGTGAGGATGGCATGACGGTCGTCTCCCTGGTCAACTATCATGACTTGACGAAAGACCGTAAAACCGAGATCCAGACGAGCAAATCCTTATTGGAAAAAAGCATGGACTTGATCCAACCCGGATGGCGAGGTGAGGTGAAGGAGCAACAATACTTGCCGCACATTGCAGTCACGCACAACTTCCCGCATATAAAACGAAGCGCAATACCAAGTCCTGACGTTCCGGAGATAAAGGGGCTGTATGTGGCAGGAGATTGGGTGGGAGATGAGGAATTATTGGTTGATGCATCTCTAGCAAGTGCGAAACGTGCAGCTTCACACATTTTAAAAAGAAACCAGGTGTTGATATGAACGAGATTGAACAGCTTTATCAAGATTATAAACCATTGCTCTTTTCACTCGCCTACAGGATGTTAGGCAGTGTGATGGATGCAGAGGACATCGTCCAAGAAACGTTCATTAAATTCGAAAAGCTACCGAATCACGAGTCCATCACCAACGTGAAATCCTATCTCTGTAAAATGACGACCAACCGATGTATCGATCAATTGCGATCTTCAGTCCATCAGAAAGAAACGTATGTTGGTCCATGGCTGCCAGAACCGATAGTGGAAGACTATGTAGCGGATCCAGCAGGTTCGTATTTTATGAAAGACTCGATATCGACCGCTTATATGATGCTTTTGGAACAATTATCGGAGGTGGAGCGTGCAGTCTTCCTCCTCAGAGAAGTTTTCCAGTATGAGTATGACGAAATCGCCGATATTGTAGATAAAAACAGTACCAATTGCCGACAGATTTTTCACAGGGCGAAAAAAAGTCTCGGGCATGAACCGGAATTATTTCAGAAGGACTCGAAACAACTGGGTAAGATCGTTGAAAGATTCCTACGGGCATTAAATACCGGTAATATTTCCGAGATGCTGCAAATGCTGGAAAAGGATGCGACCTTCTATTCTGATGGCGGCGGCAAAGTGAAGGCGGCTGTAAAGCCAATCTACACTGCCGAACGGATCACTCAGTTTTTCTTGGGCCTTATGCAGAAGTTTCCTGCGGATTATGTTTTTCATCGTAAAATGATTAACGGAGCCCCCGGGGTTGTCGTAACGCTTGAAGGTCAAGTGCTTCATGTCGTTTCATTTACTTTTAGGGAAGGCAAGATCAATGATATCTACCTGGTGGCAAATCCTGATAAACTCAGGTCTTTGAACGAACATTTACAATGGATATAAAGTATGCAAGGGCATTGCAGACATAAAGGGCAGTTGCCCATTTTCAATCTCCCTCATTTCAGCCGTTTCATCACCTGAACCTGTCTCATATACTGCTGTAAGACAAGTTAAAGGAGAGAGAGGATGGCGACTGAATTGACGGGGCGGGTTGTGGTACCGGGGGATCCGGATTATCCAGAAGCCCGCACAAATCTTAATCTATATAGATCCAAGTTTCCCGGAGCAATCGTTTTTTGTCAGGAAGAAAATGATGTCCTGAATGCGCTGAGATTTACTCGGGAAAAAGAAATCCCTTTCCGTGTTAGGAGCGGAAGACATAGTTACCAAAATTTTTCGATCCTGAATAAAGGGATTGTCATTGATTTAAGTGAAATGAACAAAATCTCGGTAAATGTCTTAAGAAAAACTGCGGTCATTGCAGGAGGCGCTGATCTAGGACATGTATACAACACACTTTGGGAGCATGGTCTGGCAATCCCCGGTGGCACGGAATACAGCGTCGGCGCTGCAGGATTGACCTTAGGGGGAGGAATCGGTTATCTGTCCCGGATTTTCGGGTTAACCTGCGATAACCTGATTGGCGTCCGAATCGTCGTTCCAAAAGGAGACCGCAGTGCACAAATTGTAGAAGCGACCAGATGGAAAAACAGGGAACTTTTTTGGGCTTGTTGCGGCGGCGGTGGAGGGAACTTCGGGATCGTCACTCAATTCAAGTTCCGTGCCCATCCAATAGGCGACGTCTCGATTTTCCGGATCGAATGGGACTTCGAACAGTTGGAAAGAGCGTATGACAAATGGCAGCAGTGGGCTCCATTTACCGATGAAAAATTAACGTCGTCGATCGAGCTGCATGCGAAAGAACAAAACTTGATCCTGGCTCAGGGACAATATGTGGGTATAAAAGACGAACTCAAAAAGCTGATCAAACCGTTGGTCAAAAGCACAAACCCTAGGAAGGTGCAAATCGCATCCGTCCCATTCAACAAGGCATTCGACTATTTCAATTATCCAGCCGGAAATATCCCGTCTTATTTCAAACGCTCTGGGTCTTTTGTCTATCAACCGATTCCCGAACGGGGCATCAAAATTATGAAGTATTTCTTGGAGAATACACCTAATGAAGATGCAGCGATATGGCAACAGGCACTTACTGGTGCGGTGCAAAAAGTGCGTCCGACTGAATCAGCTTTTTATCACAGGAAGGCGCTTATCGCACAGGAATATAACACAACTTGGAAAAAAGAAGGTGAGGCTAGTGAGAACGTCCAATGGGTGAAGGCGTTACGTAAATATCTTTCCCCCTATACGGACGGTGATTATGTGAATTGGCCGGATTTATCAATTGACGATTGGCCGACCGCTTATTATGGAGAAAATTTCGAGCGCTTAAGAAAAGTGAAAACGAAGGTTGATCCAACGAATGTCTTTCGTTTCCAGCAAAGTATCCCGCCATACAAAAAGTAAAATCAAGGTTCTCTCTCATGAAGGGAGAACCTTCATTATGGTCATCTGTCAAAGGAATTTTTCTTCTTTTATTGAATTATCTAATAGATAATGAGAATGGAAGAGGTGTAGACTGGCAACTGAATCTTCTATTTTAAAGTCAATATAAAAAAGGAGGATATGCCCTATGGTGAATTTTATTCTACAGGAAGCGGTTGAGGTGTTGGAGCGGACGCCGCAAACGTTGAAGCATTTTTTAACCGGATTATCTGATAGATGGCTGCAATGCAATGAAGGCGAAGGAACGTGGAACGCCACACAGGTGATCGACCACCTTATTGAGGGGGAGAAAAACAATTGGATTCCGAGGCTGGAATTCATTCTTAAAGAAGGCGAGAGTAAACCATTTCCCGAATTTGACCGTTTCTCTCACCTCAGTTTAGCCCCCGAAAGGACGTTGGAACAGAAGTTTGAAGAGTTCAAAACGATTCGAACCGAAAATGTAACCAGGCTCCAAGAACTGATCGACACTGAGTCGAAGCTGGAAATCACAGGTTCCCATCCTGCTTTTGGTGTCGTGAAGGTAAGGGAATTGGTCTCCACATGGGTCGTCCATGACCTTACCCACATTTCACAAATCGTACGCGTGATGGCAAAGCGATATGGGGAAGACGTCGGTCCTTGGGAAGAATATTTGGGAATCTTGAAATAATCGGATGAAATTGAAGCGTGAACTTACATATTACGGATAAATAAAAGTGACTTGAAAAAAGAAGTTGTAAAGGTGACAAAAGGACTGATGATTGTACATCAGCCTTTTTTTATATTCTGGGTTTACATGAAAGGATGAATATGGTAAATTATATGTATCAAAAAGATATATAGCAAAAAGATATATATTGGAGGTGTACGATGGCTAAGGAAAACAACACGCAATATGCGATTCTCGGTCTACTGACGGCGGGTTTCCACACCGGTTATTCTATCAAACAGATGATTGACGGGAGTTTGAATCATTTTTGGAAAATAAGCTATGGTCAAATTTATCCTGCTTTGAAAAAGTTAGTAGAAGAAGGATATGCATCGGTCCAGTTCACTCCTCAAGAAGGAAAACCAGACAAAAAAGAATACCACATCACTTCTGAAGGCGAAAAGACCCTTAAGAATTGGCTTCAAAACCCCATCAAAGAGCTTCCGGTTGAAAAAAACGAACTCCTGCTCAAACTTTTTTTCAGCCGCCATCAAGAACTCAGCATTACCGTCCATCAATTAAAAACCTACCAGGAAAAACTGATCAATCGTTACAACACCTATGAAGGAATCAAAGAAATGATCACCACCCGGCTGAATGATGAAGTGGATGCACCCTACTGGATCATCACGCTGGATTATGGTCTGCGTACGACCCAAGCGGAAATCGACTGGTGTGAAGATACGAAGAAAAAACTGTTGGAGGAGGAATGAAAATGGGAAAGGAGATCTTTCCAGGCAGGTATACGATCGGCCAAGAGGGCGACATCGTTGTTTTCATCATCGGAATGCGTGTGAACAAATGGTGGGCAATCCACAAGTGGTGGCCGGTGTTCATGGCCATGCCGCCTATGATCAAAGAGCTCTATGTCAATAAAGATCTTGGCTGCTTATCGATTGAGAATTTCTTCAGCTTACGTACAACAATGATGATCCAATATTGGCGATCGGAAAAAGATCTACTTGCCTATGCCAGAGGTCAAAAGCACTTGAAAGCATGGAACGATTTCAATAAAAAGGTTGGACACAACGATGCGGTCGGTATTTATCATGAAACCTATACTGTGAAGAAGGGGCAATTCGAATCGATTTACGGAAACATGCCGAAATTTGGTTTATCAAAAGCGTTAGGGCATCAGCCTGTCAGACCGTCCACCAATACAGCGAGCAAGCGTCTTAGCGGCGAAAACTAAGAGCAATCCATTTTTTTAAAAGGGAGAGGGAGCTATGATTTATGTGATCAGGCACGGGGAAACGGACTTGAATAAAGAAGCAAGGATACAAGGGAGATCTGGTCTTCCTCTAAACGAAAACGGGAGAAATCAAGCTGAAAGTTTAAAAGATAAGCTCAAACAAATCAAGTTTGATCTTGTGTTTTCATCTCCGCAGGAAAGAGCGGTCGAGACAGCTGAAATCGCAACAGGTATCGAAGCGACAACTGATCCGAGGCTGGATGTCTTCGATTTAGGAGAAGCGGACCGATTGAAAAAGAATGAAGTCAAAATGGTTGGACCGATTCCTGATCCCAGTGTTTATAATGGGGTGGAAGAAATTCCAGGCTTCATAGGAAGGATTTTCGACTTCATGAAAGAGATTGACGTCAAATATGGCAAGAGTGAACTGAATATCTTATTATCCGGGCATAGATGTACAACAGGTTGTATAGGTGCCTATTTTGAAGGTATACCTGAAGATCGGAACATTATCAAATTTTCCTCTGGAAATGGGGAATTCAAGGTATACGAGTTTAAGCAGAAATAAAGTTTCTCGGGGCTGTCCCAAAGACTAGTGTCAGACACCACTAACACAACATTTTGTATTAAAACCACGCTTTTTCTCAAAATGTTATTCACAACGGTGAGAGTCAGATGCTAATGAGACAGCTTTCTTTTTTTGGGGTGCTTCGGGACTTTAAGCATATTAATCTGGATCATGATAAACCTGTGGAGATTGCATTTTTCGTCGATTATATCTTCCAAAAGTTGGATTTAAATAATGGAGTATTAGAAAGATTAACATTTTTAATTGGGTAATATATACCTTTTATGGAATATTCTGTTTCGAGTATATTTAATTCATGAAACAAAAAACTGAAGGAGGAAGATTGCACAATGAAAAAAATAATGATCACCTACTGGATTTTTACAGGTCTTTTGGCTGCATTAATGCTTTTCGGAGCTATTCCGGATATCATGTCTGATCCTGCTGCTGTCGCTTTGTTCGATCATTTAGGTTATCCTGCATATATTTTGCCATTTATCGGCGTAGCCAAATTGTTAGGTGTCATAGCACTGCTTGTACCTGGTTTTCCACGGGTTAAAGAATGGGCGTATGCAGGCTTTGTGATTGATTTAACTGGTGCTATGTATTCCACCATCGCAGTAGGAGATCCTGCGAGTGGGCTGGTGGTGTTCCTTATTGGATATGTATTGATAGCAGGTTCTTATATAACTCACCACAAAAGACAGAAAATCATTTCATCAAATCAAAAAACAAATCAGGACCACAGCGAAGCTATAGTTTAAAGCATTCATTTAGAAAAAACACTCTGGGGCGCTTTTCGTTAAAGCGTCCTTTTCGAACAATCAATTGAGAAAAAGAGAGGACAATTTCAGAAAAAGATAGAATATATATACGATGGATTTCAAAATCAAGGGGGTGTACCTATTGAATCATATCACTTCTGAGGATATTAAAATTTTTTGCAGTGAAGATTGTGGAAACTCACCTAAAAAAGAGATGTTAAAGAAATTCAATATCGCTATTGCTATAAACGATAGAAATTATTTCATGGAGAATCTTTCAGATGATATTTATTGGAAAAAAGCTGGTGCTCAAATGATTGAGGGAAAAGAACAGTTTGCCGAAATGCTGATTCAAAATGTGGACGGGGACATAACAGAATTGCACATCTATAACATCATCACACATGGTCGTTCTGCATCAGTAAACGGAGAACTCGTTTATAAAAATAAGCAAAGGACTGCATTTTGCCACGTTTATAATTTCACCGGCGCAGGCAAAACTTCAAAAATAAAAGAAATAACGTCATATGTGATTGATATGGACTGAGGTTTGGAGTTGCTTCTAGTTTTTTCTTGAAAGAATTTAAACGAACCTGAAGAAAGGGTGTTTGTTGTGCATAATCAGACAAAAATGAAAATAGAAAAACCTGCTTACGAAGTATTTGAAGCCATTGTTGATCCCGATAAAATCGGAAACTTCTGGTTTTCATCAAGTTCTGCAAGATGGGAAACAGGGAAGACGATTACCCTGAAATACGATCTTTTTAACGCTGAGGGTGAAATAGAAGTCATTGAAATCGAAGAAAATCAGAAAATCCAGTTCAACTGGGGACCAGCTGAGGAAATACACACCGTCACACTTACATTCGATGAAATAGATCACTCCACAACGGTTGTAGAAGTCAGGGAAGAAGGTTTTAGGGATAATGATGAAAAGCTGATTAACAAAATGCTGGATAATAAAGAGGGATGGGTCTTTATGTTGACTTGTCTGAAAGGTTATTTAGAATTTGGAGTCAATACGTTGAGAGAAGGATTAGTTAAATAACGAGTAAGGGGAACTTTTATGAAAAAAGATATGAATTATTATCAGACCTTTATTACTGTTTCAGAGGACTGTCCAGTATCGGAAGGAATGGAACCTCCGATTAAGAAGGGAGGGCTCACCAAACCCCGTATCGAATATGAACTGCTCTCCAATAACCCATATACATACACCCAGGAAGATCTGATTTATGAAGTCTATGTGCGCCATAAATCCATCCCTGAAGAAGAGCGAAAGAATAATCAACTCAGAGATAAATTGTTTCACAAGCCTCAACCATGCCTACGGGCGTCTATGCTTCCGAAAAAATATGGCTGGGGTCTCCACTTTGATGAGGAGGGAAAAATTGCGCTTTATAGCAGGGGGTCTTCTGAGTATGAGAATTGTTTCAACAACGAACAATTGAAAGTATTGCATGCTATGCGGAACAACCGTGCACGCTCGTAATACCACTGATAAATCTTTTGAATGAGGAGAGACGACTATGGGGAAAGTTGTTTTAGATATGTCTATGTCGTTGGATGGATTCATTGCAGGGCCGAATGATAACGATGAACAGCCGCTTGGAGTTGGCGGGGATATTCTTCATAGCTGGCTATTCACCGGAAACCACCCAAGCAAACATAATGATTTTTTCAAGCTTTCACAGAAAAGCAGAGAGGTGTTCGATGAATCCTTTGAAACAACCGGAGCCATTATAGTAGGCAGACGAACATTTGACGTAGTGCAAGGATGGGGAGGTAATCATCCCGTCCACGGCGCGACGGTAGTTGTTGTCACTCATCATCCTCCAGATACCCCTCCGGAAGGAAGTACCCCGTTCATCTTTGTGACAGACGGAATCGAAAGGGCAGTTGAACAGGCAAAAGCTGCTGCTGGGAAGAAAAATGTCGGAGTCGGAACCGCGAATGTCGCCCATCAGTGTTTGAAAGATGGCCAGATTGATGAAATCCCAGCTTCACATCGTACCTGTCCTACTAGGTGGAGGGATCCGACTGTTCGATCATATCGGCTCTGAACAAATTAAACTGGAAAATGTGAAGGTGACAGAAGCTCCCGATGTGACACATGTTACCTATCGGGTTTTAAAGTGAATTTCGAGAGATCAAATACTTAATCAAACTCTAGATTAAATAATTTATTAAGCTCTTTTTTTCCTGTCGGGGTGATTTCCACTGCTCGTATGGTCGGGACACGTTTAACCCAATTACGCTCAAACAGCTGGTCTGCCAACGCTTGCCCTAAAGCCCCTGCAAGATGGTGCTTTCGTTCGCTCCAATCCAAACATACATAGGAAAATGAACGGCGTTTCTTCCTCAATTCAGTAAGGTTGATGCCGAAATCTACGTAGAATTCTTCACCTTTCTGCGTTACCACAAATTCTTTTTCCTCCTTATCCAGATAGCCTGATTCAATCATGGATTCCGTCAACGATACACCCAATTCACCTGCTAAATGATCATAGCAAGTCCGGGCTTTTCGAAGCATCTTGGATTGAGAGGACTGTTTAAATGAACGTACCTCTTTAGGTTTTGAAATCGATAAAAAAGATTCCAAGATGCGTGCAACTTCCTTGTTGGCAAGCTGATAATAACGATGACGTCCACTCTTTTCTGCGGTAACTAAACCAGCTTGAACCATCTTGGCAAGATGAAAGCTAGCTGTTTGCGATTTTATCGCAGCTGCATAAGCTAGTTCACTGGCTGTATGATAGCGACCATCCAACAACGTCATGAGGATCTCTGCTCTAGACGGGTCTGCTAGGAGAGACGCAACTTCTGCCATATTTGGATTTGCACTCATTTCAGCACCTCCATGTATGTATTCCATACTTCGATGATACTCGAAGTGTTAATGAATTACAATGGACAAAAAGGAGGAAAAATTATGAGCATGAATAAAGAAAAAAGCTTTCGTCACTTACACAAAGACTCTTCAACATTTGTCCTGCCAAATGCCTGGGATGTCATCAGTGCAAAAATGTTTGAGGAAGGCGGCTTTAGAGCGATCGGAACGACTAGCGCAGGGATCGCAGCCTCATTAGGATATCGAGATGGACAACAGCTACCAATCGATAAAATGATTGCAGTTGTGGAATGCATCGTTAATGCTGTGGATGTACCAGTCAGTGCAGACATTGAAGCTGGTTATGGTAATACAGCGGAAGAGGTTGTTCGAACAGTACAGAAAATCCTTAACGCGGGTGCAGTTGGAATAAACATTGAAGATGGGACAGGAGATCTTCAGCATCCCATCAATGATCTTTCATCCCAAACAGAAATGATCTCCGCTATCAAAGAATTTTGCAAGGAAAATGATGAGGCATTGTTTATCAATGCGCGTACCGATCTCTATTGGTTGAAAATCGGTGATCCTTCAACACGTTTTCAAATGGCACTGGAACGAGTGAAAGCTTATGAAGAAGCTGGAGCGGATTGTATTTTTGTACCGGGACTCCATGATAAAGAAACGATTCAAAAACTAAGGTCTGAAGTTTCTTGTTCAATCAACCTGTTGGTTCATCCTTATTTGCCTTCGCTTAAAGAACTTTCAGAGATAGGAATTGAAAGGGTTAGTACCGGATCCGCACCATTCCGAGCAACGGTAACGTTATTGAAAAAAATGAGTGAAGAGATCAATAATGACCAGACTTTCCATGAAATGACTGGGGGAGTCCTTACCTATAGTGAAGTAGCATCGTTCGTTAATCGGAGTTAGCCAACATTGTAAATCTATTAAACTAGCAGGTCATTCGTACAAACATTCCCTTTTGATAGAGCATAGTCTGTCACAAGGGAGTGATGTTTTGAAAAAGATTGTACAACAACAAGTAATACGAACTAGTCATTTTACTGACTCTTCAAGGTGTCCTTGTGAAGTTATATTGAAAATTCTAAATACCCCTGTTGAAATTCAGCAATCTGGAAGAAAAATAGGATATGGTTTCCTTACTCTAACTGGGAAGTTGTGTCCGTCATGTATAAAAAGTGAAAGTTTTTTCAATGTCACGGTCCATGGTGATCTTGGATACCGATATAAAACTGAGAACCTCCAAGGTATCACATGTCAGTATAACTATGTGGAAGCATTTGGTGATGGTCGTGTCGCTTCTATGAAGACCCCTTATAATCTGCTGTTGGTTGAAGATCAGAGAGGTGAAATGATGATTTCACTTACCATACGCGGAAAAACCTGTGACTTCAACTTCAGCGGAGTTACTCGAAGGCAAAATGTGATCAGACGTAATTGCACATCATAAAATAATTTTTTTGAAAATCCCATTGACAATAAGAACATTTGTTCGTATACTTAAAACAGGCGCTTAACCTCCGCCTAAATCTTGGAACTTTGTTCTATATCTTGGGCTACTCGCAGATTGATTGTTGCAGCGATCGAACAGCGGGTAGCCATTTTTTTTGGATAAGAAATGCTATAATTTACCACTACATCTCCCATCACCCTCCCCCTCCCCTTAGAATAAAAGATAGGTAGTCTGCTAGGGGAGAAGATACTGTTATGAAGCGGAAAACATGGAGTAGTGTAAATCATAAACCATTTATTATTTCACTTATTTTTCTAGTGTTCATAGGAACCTTTACGTTGACAGGGAATAGTTTACCAGTGTCGGGTGCAGCTGACAAATCAAGTGAAGAACTGAGAGGTAATCAGAAGAAATCGGAATGGAAAAAGAATAAAAAGAAAGTGCACACGGCTGAAGTTGAAAATCAGTATAAGAAAATCGGCTATTATGCAGGTTGGGCGGCGTATTCCGGTTTCCAGGTTTCTGACATCGATGCCAGTAAGCTGACGCATATCAACTATGCTTTTTGCCAATATCTCTAGTGACGGAGAAATAGCAGTTGGCGATCCTTGGGTGGATGGCGAAAATTTCAACCAGTTGAAAGAACTGAAGGAACAGCATCCTCATATAAAAACATTGATTTCGGTAGGCGGGTGGACATGGTCGGAGAATTTTTCTGATGTAGCACTGACTGAAGAGTCTCGGACCATATTCGCCGAAAGTGTTTTGGAATTTGTGCAGAAATATGGTTTCGATGGTGTTGATCTGGATTGGGAATACCCTGTTAACGGCGGCCAACCAGATAACATCAATCGACCGGAAGATAAACAGAATTACACATTGGTATTGAAAAAAATCAGAGAGACGTTGGATGCCCAGAGTAAGAAGGACGGACAGGAGTATCTTTTGACAATCGCAGCAGGAGCGAGCAAAACCCACGTTAATAATCTAGAGTTGGATAAGCTCCATCAATATGTCGATTATGTTCAAATGATGAGCTACGATATACATGGCGAGTGGGATGAACTTACTGGAATGAATGCGCCATTAAAACAGGATCCAGAAAGCGGCTATCATAATGAATGGAGCGTGAAGGATGCTGTCGAGACATTTATCAATAATGGAGTCCCAGCTGATAAGCTCGTAATGGTTCTGCCATTCTATGGTAGGATGTTCAAGCAATCCACAAATGCAAATAATGGTTTGTACCAGCAATTTACCGGTGGAGGCCGTTCGGTCAATTATGCTGCACTAAAGGCAGAACACATCAACAAAAATGGATTCACTCCCCATAGGGAAGAGGATTCGCAAGTACCCTGGCTTTTTAATGGTTCTACCTTCATCAGCTATGATGACGCAATATCCATCGGCCATAAAACGGACTATCTCAAGTTGAAGGGACTGAGCGGTGCAATGATGTGGGAACTGAGCCACGATCCTGGTGAAGTATTGTTAACAAAAGTATACGAGGAATTGAAGTGGAAAGCCTTGAATCTTTGGCTTATCAACATTATGGACATTTTCTTTTCATATAGAAAGTGTCCATTTTAAATTCCCTAAGCTTTTTTAGGAAAGAATGCTAAAGGAATAAGAAGTATTTATCTAGAATTACGGAAGAATAAATACTTTTATGTATAAGGGATTACCTGTTTAAAAGGAGGTTCGTTAAAGGATGTCTTTCTTGATCGATAGCAATGATGCCAATTGGTTTAAAAGCATTATCCAATCAGTAAATGATGGAATACTAGTAATCGACTCTTATGGAGTGGTTCAAATAATTAATAAAGAATACACAAGCATTACCGGCGTTACAGAAAATGAAATTATTGGTAAGCATTTAAAAGATGTGAGGCCTGGTGCAGAACTGCCCGAAGTTTTAATTGATGGAAAGGTTAGATCTGGAGTATTTCGTAAAGAAGGAAAGAACAATTATATCGTTGACATGGCTCCAATCTATAATGGAAATAAAATAATAGGTGCAGTTTCTGTTTGTAAAAGTTTAAGAGAAGTTCATCATCTTACACAAGAGCTTAATAAGAGTAAAAGACGATTAAAACAGCTTGAAGAAATGGTGGGGAGTTTTCATCGGACGACATATTCGTTTGAGGATATTGTCGGTCAAAATAAAGGATTGCTCAATTCCATCCATTCCGCAAAGAAAGCAGCTGGAACTGATTTCAATATCCTTATTTTAGGTGAAAGTGGCACTGGGAAAGAATTGTTTGCCCAGGCTATCCACCAATCTAGCAGCCGTAATAGTCAACCATTTGTGCCGGTTAATTGTGCCGCTATACCTTCCACATTGTTAGAGAGCGAATTATTTGGTTACGAGGAAGGTGCCTTTACTAGCTCGAAAAAGGGTGGAAAATCCGGTTTGATTGACCTAGCAGACAATGGAACACTTTTTTTGGATGAAATAGGTGATATGCCACTTGTAATGCAATCAAAACTATTGAGGGTAATGCAGGACGGGGTAATACGAAAGGTTGGCAGTCTTTATGAAAGAAGAGTGAATATACGTGTGATCGCTGCTACAAATAAAGACCTCGAAAAAATGATATCAAAAGAACGGTTTCGGGCAGATCTATACTACCGGTTGAACACATTTCAAATCAAGATACCTTCTTTAAAATCCCGGAAGGATGATATACCTCTTTTGGTAGATTATTTTTTACAGAATGCTAACCTGGATTCCCTTTCTCCTGATGAATCATTTATTGACTTGTTAATGAGTTACGATTGGCCTGGGAATATTAGAGAGCTGAAAAATACAATCCATTATGCAATGAATATGACAGAGTCCACGAAACTGAAAGTTGGAGATCTTCCTGATACGATAAACAGAATTGGAAAAAGCCCAGGTGAAAAAACTTTAGAACGGATCATTGAAGAGACGGAGAGAGAGACAATTTTGGAAGTGCTTAAAAAAACTGGAACTGACTTGAAAGGAAAAAAGCTTGCAGCAAAAAGGCTGAACATTTCTTTAGCAACCTTGTATAACAAAATTTCTAGACTCCATATTCCTGTTTGATTCTAATATGTTAGAAATTATTCTAAATTATAAGAAATCCTACTGGCTAGCATTCAGGAAGAATTTATTATGACCGATTCGTTTTGAAAGTTCTAACTTTTTAGAAAATATAAATTTAATAATACTGTTTGAACCCTCATAATTGAGGGTTTTTAAATTGGCATATTTCTTGCATTATGATAAAGGGAATCAACATACAAAAGATGGGGATTCGTATTCAATTAATGAAAATGAAAGCGTTATCACTAAAACGATGGGTTAGGAGGTAAATGTATGATTGCTTTACTTGGGTTTTTAACGATTTTCATGTTTTTAGCACTGATTTTAACGAAAAGAGTCTCCGTCATTGTTGCATTGATCCTTGTTCCTATGATATTCGCGTTAATCGGAGGATTCGGGAAAGAGTTGGGAGCCTTAATGTTAGAAGGAATAACCGGCGTTGCTCCAACTGGTATCATGCTGGGATTTGCAATTCTCTATTTTGGTGTGATGAACAATGCTGGATTATTTGACCCGGTAATCCGTAATGTCCTTAAGCTTGTTAAAGGTGATCCATTGAAAATAGTTTTAGGGACAGCAGTCATTACCATGCTCACGCATTTAGATGGATCGGGGGCTTCCACCTTTTTAATTACGATTCCAGCTTTATTGCCTTTATATGAAAAAATGGGTATGAGCAGGCTGGTTTTAGCAGGTACCGTTGCGTTAGGAGCAGGCACAATGAATATGGTTCCGTGGGGTGGTCCGACTGCACGAGCTGCAAGTGCTTTAGAACTGACTCCAGAAGAAATTTTCAACCCTCTTTTACCGGCAATGATCGCAGGCTTGCTATGGGTCCTTTTCGCTGCTTATATGATGGGAAAAAAAGAGAGAAAACGTGTAGGCATTAAGGATATCCAATATGATTTTCATCAGGAACTGACTGATGAGGAAAAAGATATGAGAAGACCTAAATTATTCTGGTTTAATTTAGGACTGACCATTATTACAATCGTTGCCCTGATTAAAGTATGGCTTCCTTTGCCAGTTGTTTTTATGGTATCATTCGCAGTTGCTCTCTTGGTTAATTATCCAAAACCTGATGATCAACAAAACCAAATAAAAACGCAAGCATTTGGAATGATCACCGTTGTCTCGATTATATTTGCAGCCGGAATATTTACTGGAATTCTGAATGGGACAGGGATGATTGAAGAAATGGCGAACGCACTTGTAGGGCTTATCCCTCAAAGTATGGGCAATATCATGGCTGTGATTGTCGCTATTACAAGTATGCCATTCAGTTTGTTATTCACTCCAGACGCATTTTATTTTGGTGTTTTGCCAGTTCTGAGTGAAACCGCGGCTGCATATGGCGTTAAATCAGTAGAAATTGCAAGAGCGGGAATACTTGGGCAAATGACAACAGGTTTTCCACTAAGTCCCTTAACAGCATCTACATTTTTATTGGTCGGGCTAGCAAACGTTGAATTAGGTGACCATCAGAAATTTATCTTCAAATGGGCGTTTGGAACTACTATTATTATGACAATTGTTGCTTTGATAATAAGAGTTATCTGACTTAAAGGGCGTGTATAGGATGAAAAAGATAAGAATTGGTGGTGGAGCTGGTTATAGTGGTGATCGAATTGAACCAGCTATAGAAATTATGAAAAAGGGAGACCTCGATTACATCATTTTTGAATGTCTGGCTGAAAGGACTATTGCACTAGCGCAACAACAAAAGTTAGCGGACCCTGATAAAGGGTTCAATGAACTACTTGAGTATCGCATGGAAAAAGTTTTACCTATCTGTACTGAAAAAAAGATCAAGGTAATTACAAATATGGGTGCAGCAAATCCAGTATCAGCAGCGAGATTGGTTAAAGATATTGCAATACGTCTAGGTATAACGAACTTAAAAATTGCGGCCGTTTTAGGAGATGATATTTTTTCAGATATTGATGACTATAATGATTTCAACACATTAGAGTATGGAAATAAACTATCTGAAATAAAAGGAGAAATTATCTCAGCCAATGTTTATTTAGGAGCAGAGGGGATTCAACAGGCTCTTCAGAATGGGGCAGATATCGTCATTACAGGAAGAGTGACAGATCCCTCTTTAGTTATCGGACCTTTATTATATGAGTTTGAATGGGAAATAGACGATTATGACATTCTCGGAAAAGCCACATTAGCAGGTCATTTACTTGAATGTGGGGCTCAAGTAACAGGAGGATATTTCGCAGATCCAGGGTATAAAGATGTACCGGACTTATGGAACGTTGGATTCCCGATTGGGGAAGTATATGAAAATGGGGACATAATCATTACAAAACTTGCAGGGACTGGTGGAAAAGTTACCACAGGCACTGTTAAAGAACAAATTCTATACGAGATACACGATCCTTCAAATTATATGACACCTGACGTTAATGCAGATTTTTCACAGGTCAGTGTAAAAGAAATCGAGCCTGACAAGGTTTTGATTACTGGAGCTACAGGTAGAGAAAAAAGCGGTTATTATAAAACAAGCATAGGGTATAAGGATTGTTATATAGTTGAAGGAGAAATAAGTTATGGAGGGTCTGGAGCACTTGAAAAAGCAATATTAGCAGGGGAGATTGTTGAAAAGAGGATTCAATATACCGGTTTGTCTATTCAAGAGTTGAAAGTAGATTATATTGGTGTAAATTCGCTTTTCAAGATTCATATCCCAGACTTACATGGATATAATGATGTTCGGTTACGAGTAGCAGGACGAACAACATTAAAGGAAGATGGAATTCAAATGGGAAATGAAGTAGAAGCTTTATATACAAATGGACCTGCTGGCGGGGGTGGTGTCAGGATAAACGTAAATGAAATCGTTTCGATTGCTTCTATCCTTATACCAGCAGAGAATATCAAAACCAAAATAAATTATGAGGAGGTGTAAACGATGAAATTGCGTGAAATCGCTCACTCGAGAACAGGTGATAAAGGGAATATATCAAATATCTCCTTGATTGTTTATAATATGGACGATTATGAGTTAATGAAAGACCAAATCACCGCTTTAAAAGTAAAAGAATGGTTTCAGAATATCGCGAAGGGTGAAGTGATACGTTATGAATTACCAAGCTTAGGAGCATTGAACTTTGTATTGACAAACGCATTAGGTGGCGGGGTGACACGTTCACTATCTCTTGATAGACATGGAAAAAGCTTAAGTTCCTTTCTTCTTGAAATGGATTTAAAAAGTTGACATTAATAGATTGAACTAGCTTTGGAACTGACTAAATTTTTAGTCAGTTCCTTACTTTACTCTTCATCATGAACTCTTTCAAATAGTCTACATAATGCTCATCGCGTGCAAGCCAGGCAGAGTGGTTCCTTTTGACGTATCTTTCCGCTTCTTCAAAACTTGAAAAGCGATGTGATATCGCCTTACCGTTGCGTTCGACGATCCATTGGTCTGACACTTCCGCATAAATGAATAGGCGATCCTCATTTCGATTTTCATATAAGCATCCCTGTGGGGTTTCTTTAAGGTTGTAATGGTTTCGGAATGCATCCTGTCTTATCGGCTCGATTATAAAAGCAGCTCTAGCATAAATCTCATAGGATTCCTCATTCATGGAACAACCTGCGGCTTTTGCATGTCCGCCACCCCCGAAATACCCTGCGACTGCAGAGACATCGACATCATCATGGATCGTCCTGAAACTGATCTTTCTACCGCCCATATTCAGAATCGTAATGTAATCGAGATGACGATTGGCCGTACCCAGTTCATTTCCAAGCTCAGAATGGTAGCTTTCTGCATGGACGATGCCAGTGCAATAATCACCGACGAAAGTTTGCACGAGTTCGCGTTTTTTCCTTCTAATATAACGCTCAATCTTATCTTCTTCCATTTCGAGCAGCTTTTGCTCGAATTCATCGTATTCGAAGTGGTCCATACGCTCAAGTCTCGGTACCATCTTCTCGACAAACTCATCAATCGAGACCATGAAGAATAGATCATTCAATTGTTTCGCTTTAACATTGTCGTTCTGTTCCCATTCCCAAGTGTCATATTGTCGAACGAGCTCCACGAATTCTTCCAGTGCAGCTGAGGGTTCAAGAAGTTGATGATGAACAAGGTAACTGTATAAAAGGGAGGTCGCACATGCCAGGCGTCCATCGTCATATTCAACTTTCACATAGCCCCAGTCATAATCATTGAAATGGAGTGCAGTTTTATGGTGATCGATTAGCTGTACTTTCCCGCCTTCTTGCGCAAAGTCATCCAGAGCTTTTTCATTCTTTTCATTGACGGAGAGGTCTGTGATGAACAAAGTCAAATCTTTATTTTGTTTCTCATCTTTTCGTTCAAGGAATCGCTCTACCTGGAAATCGAGCCCCATCACCGAATTATAACGGACATCAATAGCGTCGCCGAACGCCATCTTAGCCACGATCCCACAGCCAATACCATCGAGATCATTGTGCGTGAACAATTTGTACATAGATAATCTCCCCTGAATGTCGATAGTTTCTAAGCTGTTTTAGTGTTGTTGAAAACAGAATGAACTATTCATGAAAAATCAAGTTTAATAAATCGTTTTTGTCCCCACCATCAAGGAGTTGATTCTAGCCAGATCCACGTTCCCACCGGAAATGACGGTCACGACGTTTTTCCCTTCAAGAGGAAGCTTTGTGTTCATTAATGCAGCGACCGTCACTGCACTTGATGGCTCGATGACTTGTTTCATCCGTTCCATCACAAAGCTGAATGCTTGCCGGATTTCGTCATCGGAAACCAATACGAGATCGTCCACGTATTTCTGAATTACTGGAAACGTCATGTCCCCAGGCTGGGAAGCCCGAAGACCGTCAGCAATTGTGGAAGTTGCCGGGATTGCCGTTATCTGTCCATTTTTCAAAGACAAAAACGTATCATTCGCTGTCTCTGGTTCCACGCCGTATACCTTGATGTTCGGATTGGTTTCCTTCAAGGCGGTCAAGATGCCGGAGATAAGTCCACCTCCTCCAATCGGGACGACAACCGCATCCACTTCCGGCATCTGATCAAGGATTTCAAGTCCAGTCGTGCCCTGACCAGCCATGATATACGGATCGTCATACGGCGGTATGAAAACACCATTTTGTTCTTCTGCAATCTTGATCGCTCTAGGAATCCGTTCTGCTGAGGTCGTACCGCATTTCACGATTTTCCCATCATACGCTTCAATTGCTCTCATTTTACAGGGATTCACATCTGTCGGAACAACAATCGTCGCAGGAATGCCAAGCTGTCTGGCGATAAAAGAAACAGCCTGCCCGTGGTTTCCTGAAGAAGCTGCGGTAACCAATTCCGCACCTTCTTTCGCAACTTGCTTGACCTTGTTGGTGGCCCCACGGATTTTGAAAGAACCCGTCTTCTGTAGGTGCTCACATTTTAAAAAGACATCATTCCTGCACAGCTCTGATAACTGGCTAGACTGGAGGATAGGGGTGGTATGGATCGTGTCCTGAATGGTTTCGCGTGCATTTCGTATGTCCTGAATCGTGATCATGTCATCTTCTCCTTTACCATCTAAATAAAATACCTGCCACTAACTTTCGAGAACCTTGAACCACATTCCTTTACCACTCCAATTAAAAAGTGATTCTGCCAAATTCAGAATCACTCAATCATTCATCAATTATGTACCTGTAACTTGTTGCCGCTTGGATCGAAGAAATGAAAGTACTGATGCCCGTTATCCTCCTGGATTTCATCGGTTTGGATACCTTGGGCGGAAAATTTGCTGTGAAGCGCGTTGATATCGGTAGTCGTAAAACCGACCGAAAACTCTAGCTGGCCTCCAATTGTGAAATGTCCTCTGGAGCCCTGATCTGCCTCAACCAATACGAACAAAGGGCCAGATTCTAGCGCCATCACCGCGAGCTCACCGCTATTATGCCTCAAGGTAAAACCGAGGCGTTCGGTGTACCAAGTCACAGACTCCGACAAATTGTTGACAGGAATTCTGAAATAATGAATTTCGCTGAGTAAGGATTGACTCATTTCGCATTCCTCCTAAAAATTTACTGAAGCAACACTTCGATAAAAGGTGAAGAAGTCATTCAAGGTTTCAGAAAATCGAAATCTGGGTCGATCAGCGGAAATTACGGCTTGAATGTTAACTTATTAATAAAATTGCGTTGTCAATTTTCAAGGAAACATATTAAATTAATGGTCATAATTTATAGTATCTAAAAATCTGGAGGTATTGTATGGAAAGTGTTGCATCACAAAGTCTTATCGCACTAGGTGCTGGAATTATTGTAATAGGTGCCCTGTTAGTTTTCATTGGCGAATATTCAAAATTAATTGAATTACGATCAAAATAACAGATAATTATCATATCGGTGCATCATGATCTTCACGGTCGTATTAATCAGCCACTAATTTAAGTTGCCCTTCATTTTGGATGACCACATGGACTTGAAAGTCCATCTTTAAATTGGGATATTGTTTGGAACGCCAATTTTTCAGCTTTTCTCTCTGGATTTTAGTCCTGAAATATTGGCCCACTCCTAGAATGTCAGCTTCACTCTCTTGTATTTTAGTGAACATCTCGTTGAAGCGATTTGTAAGCAGTTTTTCAAGAGAAGCCCTTATTTCTTTTTCAGTTGGGTTTCCTTTGGTCTCTAAGAGGACAACTTTCAAATGGAGCTGGCTGTTCAAATAGGGAATCTGGTCGATGATTTCACTGTTGTGTTTCATCGTATTGTTTACAATCATGACTGTCGCTTCATCCATGACTTCGACTTTCCCATATGTGCTTTCCTCATAGAAGGCATTGACAAGCAGCGTTTCGTCTGTCTCGATGCGTTCAACCATCTTGCCATTTTTAATGACAGCAGACCCAAGATGTTCCACGCCTGTACTGTCACCGGATTTTATAATAGGCACAGCGACATCCCTCGTATAGGAATGAATACTGCGATAGACTTGCCACACTCTTGTAAGCGCAATTTGCGGATTCCATCCTGCGTCTTTATCAAAAAAATCAAAGAGGGTGGTACCTTGAGGATCTGTTGTCTTTTTCAAGTGGGTAAAGAATGGCTCAATCTCTTCATCGCTGACTACGATCAATGCTTTCGGTGAAACCTCGCGTGCCCTCATGAATCCAGAGATGAGATCTTTAACCCCTTTCTTCGCTAACTCCTTGTCAATCACTATCACTTTTACATGCAGCAAATCGATCCTGCTTTCCATATTGGCACTAATCTTATCAACTGCTTTACTTACTGTTTCTCCCATTTCCGTCACAATTTTTACCTGCATCGTATCCGGATCAGGATCGGGAATTTGAAGGTGGATTTTATATTGGTCACCGAACATAGAAACACCCATTACGATTGGCAAAGAGCGATGATTGATATCCTTGGTATCCCAGCATCCGTTTAATAGAAATACAGAACATATCATAATCCATATCTTTACAGGAATTGTTCTCATCCTCGTCCCTCCCTTCGGCGCCCTATAAAATAAATCGATAATGGAACTGTAAATATTACATAGAACCGCAAAAATGAATTCAACCATAACAATTTTTCAACCGTCTTCCAATCAATGATCATTACAGACGTTATGAAAATGCCTATAGCTAATGCCAAAACATTATAAACAGGCTTATGTGGGATCCAGTGGTTCATGATCTGATAAGCCATCCACAATACCAAGGAAACTTGCAGCATGATAAATGTGATCAGACATAGGATGAAGAACATCGTTACACGATCGAACATCAGCCAATTGATATAGGTCGAGTCAACAGTCATGACATATGGGAATAGGAAGGTTGATGCAGTGCTACGACCAAAAGTAAGAACAGGAATATAAACGGCCAAAAGAAAAAAAGGGATCAGGAGCATTGCTGCTGTCAGAACTTTTTTTCGATTATAAGCTAAGTATGGGGTCACAAAACCAAGAAACAGAAAACCTCCTATAAATGCAGAAAAACTTTTCAGATAATAAGGGGATGTAATGAAATGGAAATCGTCGTCAATTAGCGGGAACAGATAGTACCAATCAATGTTTTGAAAGGAAGCGATCAATACGAAAAAGATGATCGGAAAAAATACCAATGCCAATATGATCCCTGTACGGAAAATCACTTCAGCCCCTTTTGAAGCTAAAAAGGCGGATATGAAAAGGAGTAATACGATGATAGCCCAGGAGGGAGTATTTGATAGAAAGATGATGGTTATAATTTCAGAATAAGCTCGAACGCCGATGATATCCACGAACAGCAAATAAATAAAAACCGGCAAAAGAAAAAAAGTTGAAATGCCTTTGCCAATCTCGGAATAAATATCGATAATGTTCTTTTTTGGGAAAAAGCTCAATCCCTTCATATAAATCCAAAGAAAGACAAAATGAACAAGGAACCCGATCATAATCGGCATCCAATGTCCTTCATCCGAGCTGCTGATGATATCGTTTGGGTATAAAAAGAATATGAGTCCTAAATGTATCAGAAGGTACATCAGAACAACATGAAAACTTCTATCCATATTTGGTTCCTTCCTTTTCATAATTCATGTGAAGATATGATATACCGAACGTTTCAATACTTGCCAGATACGCACTGATCAATACGATGCCTCCCAATATTCCTAAAATGCCATAGATGGATGCTAATAGGACCATTACATATTTGAAGAAACGTACTGCCAGGGAATTTTGTATTCCTACCAATGTCGAATTTGCGATTGTAGTAGCTGCTAGAATAATGATCAGCAAGGTGCTCACCAGTTTTGCTTCCACTACAGCCTGTCCAAGGATGATTCCCCCGACCATTGTGATTGTCGGACCGATCGTACTAGGTAGTCTGATCGTCGCCTCGATGATTAATTCCAATATGATAAGCATCAATAATATCTCGACTAAAGCAGGGTAGGGAATCGCTTCTCGACTCTGGGCAACGCTCAGCGCAAGCTCTATCCGTAATACTTCAGGATTGACTGCCACAAGGGCGACATATAAAGCTGGTAAGATCAATGTTACGAGAATGCCGATGACACGAACGGTGCGTATCGAAAGCATCAAGATAATGGGATAATTCCGATCGTTTTCGAGCGCAAACATATCCCATAAAAAACTTGGAAGAATGAGTGCGAAAGGATAACGGTCAACAAATAATGCTACCCTTCCTTTTCTTAAAAAAGGAACTGTTTCTGAAGGAAGTTCAGTCGTACAGATTCTTGAAATGACGGACCAACCCGAAAATCCTAACGTTTTCGCCAAATCTTGCAAGTTATTTATTTCTCGGTCTTGATTCTTATCGAGCATAGACCTGATTTTCTCTACCAACTTTTTATCGACTTGACCATCAAAGTAGACCATTGAGAGTTTCGTTTTCTGTTCAGGACCGACCGAAAAGGATTCTGACCGTATGTTGCTTGAATTGATTTGCTTTCTGATCAGACCAATGTTGGTCTCAATATCTTCATTAAATGAAGATAATGCGCCTTGTAGCACATTTTCGTTTGTAGGCAGTTCAATTGCCCGACTCAATCTTTTGGGGACAGGTTCTATAACTACAAATTTACGATGATTTTTGATAACGATTAGCAATTTCCCTGTCATAATGGATGAAACTGCTTCTTCCAAGTCTTTCTCTTTTATCTCACCTAATTCATTCAGTAGTTCACCTATCGTCTTTTGGGAGAGTATAGCAGTCTCTATGTACTTTTGAAGGGATGTTCTGGTTTTTGTAACATCAATCAATGTCTTGAAACCTACAAATGAAACGGGAACATCAAGAATTACTTCCTGTTGAAGAAACAAATCATCACTGTTCCTGAACTTTTCCTTCAGCTCTGTTAAAAATTGATCCATGATTCGATATCCCTTCCTAAAAATGACTATTGTTATAATTGTCTCCCTGCCGAAGCTATCTATACAGAGAATGGAAATTAGCCAAGATGGTCAATTGTCATTAGATTAATCACTGAGATGGACGCTCTGAGTCTCGGTTCTGTGAGTTTTACTGTTGAATTGAAGGATAAGCAATCTTACGAAGGGAAAACAATGGCGAATATTCCTGCAGCTGAAAAATACTTATTGAATATACAAGCTGAAGGGGCTTGTAGTGTGGGGTGTTTTTTATCCATTTAAAATGGACTGGGATCGATTTTTTCCGATTGAATGTTAAATTTACATCAAATTTTAAGAAAAGTTTGTTCCATACAAAGAAGCACCTGTTCCCAGGTGCTCTTAATATCAACGATTATTGATCTTTCTCTCTTTCTTCGGTACATAGTCAAAGATTTCATGAGTTTCAAACAATTCAATTACACCACTGACCCAGGAAAGATAGTCCAAACCGTCGTAAAGCTTTTCGAGGTCTTTCTGAATAAAATCTTTTGTTTCTTCGTCAAGACCGTCTTCTTCGGCCAATTGCTTCAATTCCCTGATCGACCTTGTCATGGAACTGGTCTTTGGGGTGATCTGTTTACGCCAATTGTAACAGAAGAACTTGATGAAACTGTCATAATTATCCTCTTCAACCTTGTAAATGTCTTTACGTTCACCTTTTATCCAAACCTTCTTAACTAAGCCGATTTCAATCAGTTCCCTGACGGCATTGCTCATGCTTGCTTTACTCATTCCCAGAAGTGCTGCCATATCATCCAATGTCATCGGTTTTTCATAATAGTACATAATGGACATCAAACGCTTGAGGGTATTATGCATGCTGTATAATGTTTGACTTTCTGAATTTTGCTCAATGATCCGGTCTCTTATCTCTTTAAACTTTTCATTCAAGTGAAACACACCTTTGATTTTCTAACTGGATTTGATTCTTTTACTCTATTTTAGACCAAAGAGGATGTAATGTATATCATGTCGAAATATCATGACTGATTTAACACAGCCGAAATGAAAACCTTCCCAATAAGAAGCATGGATTCTTCATCCACATCGAATTTCGGGTGATGATGCGGGTACACGGCATCAATCTCAGAATTTCCGCCACCGATCCAAAAGAAAGTGCCTGGGACTGCATCGACGTAATAGGCAAAATCTTCTCCACCCATATCTGGTGGTTTGACCAAAACATTTTCCTCTCCGACAATTTCAGTTGAAAGCTTTTTGATGTATGCTGTCTGTTCAGGGTGATTGTATAATGAAATGTAACCTCTATTATAAGTGACATCGATGACTACACCGTGTTTCTCACCCGTTTTTTCACAGATGAGTTTCAGCTCGTTTTCGACTTGTTTCCGTATATCCTGATCATAGGTTCTGACGGTTCCCTTCAAGTAAGCTTTATCCGGAATGACGTTAGGTGCATCCCCGCTATTGAATGCACCTACTGTCACGAGTGCAGGGTGGAGTGGATCCACACGTCTGCTGACGATATTTTGAAGGTCCACGACAAGATGACTGCCGATTGCAACAGGGTCTTTTGAACGATGGGGTTCAGCGGCGTGCCCGCCTTTCCCGTTGATCGTAATATCAAATGCGTCAGATGAGGCTTGTACATATCCATCGTTAAGGGCTACGGAACCATTCGGAAAATTAACCTCCACATGAGCACCGTACACTTCGTCAACGCCTTCAAGGCAACCATCCTCTACCATCGATTTTGCGCCACCAGGAGCCATTTCCTCAGCATGCTGATGTAGGAAGACGACTTCCCCAGTAAGGTCATCCTTCACTTCACTCAATACTTTCGCGACCCCAAGTAACGCACCAGTATGGATGTCGTGGCCGCATGCATGGCTGACGCCGGGAACCCTGGATTTGTAGGGAACATCCTTTTCATCATTGACGAGTAAAGCATCGAAGTCAGCCCGCAGTGCAATGGTCTTTCCAGGTTTTCCACCCTTCAAGCGACCAACGACACCGTTTCCGCCGACTTTCGTTTTTACTTCCAACCCTAAGTCTTTCAAGTATTTCGCAATCAGTTCCGGTGTGCGTTTTTCCTGAAAAGAGATTTCGGGATGCATATGCAGATCTCTACGGATGTCCACCATCTCTGGAAAAATTTTTTCTAATTGATTAAATGCCTTTTGTAACAACAAGATAACGCCTCCAAAATTAAAGTTAGACTAAATGACTGTTCATTTACTCGAAGGAAATTTCCGTCGTGATGATCCGTCCGGTTGGATGCGGATCGAAGCCTTGCAGATCAGCTCTCCCTGCTAGGGCTGGTGTGGCATGGACCAAAGGAACGATCGGCGGATCTTCATGCATGATTTCCTGAACACGTCCATACAGATCATTGCGCTTTTCTTGATCGGTAATTTTCCGCGCTTCACTTAACAGACTGTTCACTTCATCATTTGCATAACGTGTTGAATTCAAGCTGCCAATGTTATCTTCATGCCATAAGTTGTAAATGAAATCATCGGCATCACCATTTGTTCCTGTCCAACCGAGAATAAATGAATCTGCTTCGCCTTTTTTGACTTTGTCTAGATAAGTAGCCCATTCGTAAGATACGATCTCCGCCTCAACACCGACTTTTGAAAGGTCGGATTGGATGGATTCAGCTACTTTATTCGCATCAGGCATATAAGGACGTGCTACAGGCATTGCCCATAATTCCATTTTAAAACCGTCTGGATGACCTGCTTTATCCAGTAGTTCTTTTGCTTTTTCAGGGTCATATTCGTATTCTTCAATTTCATCGTTATAACCTTGGACCACTGGAGGGATCGGATTCTTTGCAGGCTCTGCTTGACCGGCGAAGAAGGCCTTGATGATCGCTCCCTTATCCACTGCATGGTTCAATGCTTGACGAACTAGTTTATCGTCGAACGGTTCTTTCTCGACGTTGAATCCTAAATAACCGATGTTAAGGGAAGGTCTCGAAAAGACTTTGAAGTTTTCATCGTTTTCGATTTCCTCGATATTTTCAGGTGAAAGACCATCCATTAAGTGGATTTCACCGCTCTTCAGTGCATTGAGGCGGTTGCTGTTATCCGGAATGACACGGAAAACAACCTGGTTCACTTTCGGATAACCATCAACCCAATACTCTTCATTTTTGTTCAAGACCACCCTGTTCTTCCGTTTCCATTCTTGAAACGTGAACGGTCCGGTACCGACCGGATTGCTGCCATAGTTCTCTCCATGTTCTTCGATTGCTTCAGGGCTTGAGATCGAGAAGGGGGTCAAGGCAAGGTCCTTCAAGAATGTAGGTTTTGGATACTTCAATTTGAATTCAACCTTATGGTCATCAACTGCTTTTACAGATTCGATTGCATGATTCTCATCACCCTTGTAACCACCGAATACGGATCCGTACATGAAGAATTTGTCCTCATCAGCATTCATCCAGCGTTCAAAGTTATAAACGACAGCCTCCGCATTTAAAGGAGTGCCATCATGGAATTGTACTCCTTCTTCAATTGTGAGTGTATACGTCAAACCATCATCGGACTCTGTCCATTCTTTTGCAAGAAGAGGTTTCACTTCCGTTTCCCCTTCAGCGAACGTGACCAATGTTTCTAAAATGCTTTGTGATACATTTTCTGAGACTGAATCCGTGACTTCAGCCGGGTCGAGCGAAACGGCATCCCCGCCAAGACCGATAACCAACGATTCCGGCTTCTGACCATTGGCATCCCCGCCGCCATTGTCCGAGCATCCCACTAATGCCAGCATCAAACCCATCAGTGGAATTAGAAAACTTCTCCTAAACATTCCTGAACCAACTCCTAAAATGATTTATTATCAATGTCACTTCATTCATTTAGAAGAAGTGACATTACGACTGAGAATTACTATATACAATATATACAGTTTGTTTAGTATATATTGAACGAACTGTATAACCATTATATAGGAGTCTTCTTAGTATGTAAATTGTGAATTTTCGGTTTATTATTGAAAAAATTATAGTTGGGGGAGGGAGGAGAGAATTTTATAAATGTTGAATCCTATTCCTCCTATAAACGTCTAACCCTATGTAATAAATACTGTGACAAGGAGAAGGTACTATGGATCCTGTCTTCCTGATTAAATATGTATTGTTGTTCTTGGCATTTGGTCTTTATCAGATCTGGGCATTTACAAACCAGAAATCTTTGAAAGTAAAACTGATTCCAATGTTCATTGTCAGCGGGCTTGGAATCCTCCTATCTTTCTTCGTTCCTTGGTACATTTTCATGTTTGCCGTCGTACTGATCGAGACGACATTGTATGTAACCATGGCCGTCATTTTGATCGAAATCATTCTGGATTTCAAGAAATCAGAGAAGAAATCCCGTGTGTTGAAATTGGTCATCCTCGAAATACTCTTCATCCTTATTTATCTATGGATGAGGAGAATGATGTAATCCACACAAATTTTTTAAAAAATGAGAGGGGAAATCTGGATTTCGGAGAATCACTATATGTCTACTCTCCAAAGTCATCATGACCGTACCGGCAATTGGTAGGGTCTTTTGTTTTGTCCCACTACTGAAAATTTGAAAGGATGAATGAACATGCAACAAAAAACGAAAGCGATCTTTGATTGTGAAGTAATGGAGAAAGAATTCAAAATGGTCGGTCAAAGTATTACAGCTAATTTCCCTGATGCCTTTCCGAAGGTGGCAATGGATATCCATGATGAATTCGAGAAAAGGACAAATGAAATCAAAAATGCTGTAGACCCCAACGTCATCTATGCGCCTTATATGTGCAATGAAATCGTGGCAACATACTTCGGATGTCTCGAAGTCCATGATTTAGAATCGATCCCAGAAGGAATGCTCGGACTCCATATACCTGCTACGAAATATGCTAAAATCACCTGTACAAACAGGACGATTGAAGAGGGGTATACGAAATTATTCGAGTGGATGAGGAACAATGGCTTTAAACAGAAATGGTTCGATCGTTCATTTCCGATGGAGATCTTCTACGCTGAAGAGGGGGGTGATGAAGAGCAGGTAGAGTTGTTGGTTCCAATCCTCGATCAAGCAAAATAATGGCAACAAGGATATAAAAGATCTCATGAAACCTTTCATATCCTGTTTTCGTAGAGTTATATGAAAGCAGGTGTTGAAAATGTTCAAACGTTTCATTCCTATAATGATCTTCATCGTTTCGTTACTTCTGTTTCCTACTGAGGCGTTTGCGGTGGACTATTCGATTACCCGTACACAATTCGATGCTTACCTGCAGGAAAACGGAAACGTAATCGTTGAAGAAAAGCACACCTATGAATTTGAAGGGAAATTTAACGGTATTACGAGAGAATTGATACCGAAAAACGGAACATCGATTGCCAAATTTCAGGCGAGTGAAAACGGACAAGAATTGGAAATCGAAAAAGATGAAACACTCTATAAAGTTCATCGGAAAGGGAAAGACGAAATTATTACAGTCGATCTCAAGTACATTATCGACGGTGGAGTTGATGTCTATTCCGACGTAGGGGAGTTCTACTGGCCGTTTTTTGATAAAAGCAATGAATCAACCTATGAAAATCTCACGGTAACGATCCATCCGCCTCGTGAGACAAATGATGTCATCGCTTTTGGGTATGATGAAGCTTTTGATAAAGCAGCAGTCCAGAACGATGGCACTGTTGTATACAAGTTCGGAAAGGTTTCCGATGGCAAGAACGGTGACATCCGCGTCGCCTATGATAAGGCTCTTTTTCCAGCGGCGACCGATACATCTGACAAAGAAATGAAAGGCGAAATCTATAAAGCACAGCAACAATTGTACAATGATTATGCCGCAAAAGCCGAGATGCGTAATAAAATCAACATGATCGGTTTAATCGTCATCCCGATCTTCGGACTCATTATCCTTGGACTGATGTTGAGGACCGTGATCCGGAGTCTCAACCAAAAACGAGCTGTGGAAAGGGAAACGAACCTTTCTGATCGAATCCCGGCACTCCGGATGAGCATGCCCGCAACGATTCATTTTACAAATTATAAACTGCTGCCGCCGGAAGCTATGTCAGCAGCTTTAATGGACCTTGTCCGTCAAGGCTATGTGGAGAATGTTTCTGAGGAGCGGTTCCGTATCCTCAAACGTGATGGCACTATGAAACACGAGAGGATCCTCATGGAATGGCTGTTCGATGAAATCGGCGAAAGCGATGAATTCAGCTTGGATGACTTGACCAACTATGCGAAAAAGAAAAACAATCACGAAACCTATCAAAAATTTGAGACCAGATGGAAACAAGCTGTAGCAGAAGAAACGAAGGAACACAACCTTTATGAGGATAAGACGAAATATCGTGCAGGCATAGGGATATCGAGCATCCTGTTGCTTCCGCCCGTCATCCTTTTTCCAATCTATGAGCTGTTTGAGTGGATGTTATTGGCTCTCTTGTTGATGGCCATCACCATCACGTACGCATTAGCTTATAACCCGAAGACGGATAAAGGTCTGAGGATCATATTGGAATGGAAGATATTCAAGGAAAGATTTTTCCGCTTATCCGAAGACGATTGGCAGTCCTGGTCAGAGGATGATCGAATGCGCGCCTTTATTTACGGACTCGGCACCAAGAATAAGAAGATCATAAAGAAAAATGAAGACTATGCGAATGCCTTCTATAATACGAAAACTGGGAGCCCGGAAGTTGCTTATTCGATGGACATGAGCACGTTGATTATTGTGTCGTCCGTTGCAACGACAAGCTTCCATTCAGCACATCGATCAACGGCTTCTTCTTCAGGCGGTTATTCCAGTACAGGGGGAAGTGGTGCCGGCGGCGGTGGCGGAGGATCCGGAGCTTTCTAAGTCGAAATAATAGTAAAAGAAATAACTCGAGTGCAAAATCTAAATCAGGGATGAAAAATGGCTCGTGAATGGTACGGGCCGTTTTCCTTTAATAATAGATGGGAAGAATGGGGGATTTTTTGTATGGGATTGAACCAATGTTTTGGTTAAAGTTAATTCTGCTACTGCTCATAGTGACATTATTGGCAATAGCATTTAATGCCGTAATGAGAAGATGGCTAAAGGTTGATAAGAAGACTTTCTCTTCATTTGACCATGTAAATGAACGACATAGAAAAATAGATTGGGTAATTCGGTTTAGTTTTATTGGCGTTTTGTTTTTCGGTGCATTTACTAACGTCACGCGTGACCCTATGGACAGAATCTGGTTCTTGGAAACTCATATTCTTGTCTTTGCATTAATAATTGCTACTGAAGGGGTTCGAGCAATTATGAAGAAGAGATATGCGGAAAATAGAAATGATCATATTTATACGATCCTTCAATTAGTGTTCCTTTCAATAGTAACCATTTCTATGTTTACAACCAACTTCTTTGGATGGTTTTGATAACAGGGATAACTGGGCTATGATAAAACTGCTCATATAGATTAATAGTTTACATACACACAAAAATAACTGCACTGTGAGGGCAGTTATTTTGTGATCATGTTTTAGCTGGATGTCATGATAAGGGAAGCATCAGGTCGTTTGCATTCATGATGAATAGTGTGAGGACTAAGACAAGAAATACGATGGCAGGTGCCGCTTTGCCGAATGGATCTTTTACCCTTAGATGCGCAAGGCATGCCATCAACATTGTAATGCCCAGCCAAATGCCTGCCCATACCACAACCCCTCCATACCAATACCCAATGACCAATGCAGCTGCTCCGATTAACTGGACGAAACCGGTAATGGCACGAAACCATTGTGGCAGCCTAAGCTCATCGAAAATATCGGTCCAGTATTTCGCCCCTATCACCTTAGCACTCCCTGAAAATAAAAAGTAAGCCGCCAACAAACTTTGAAGAATGATGGAAATTACATCCATTGAATTCTCCTCCTTAATTTAATTGAAATCTTGCTAACAGCGTTTCAAGTTCAGTTCCCATCTTTACCCATCCGTATTTTGCACCATTGTATGAAAGGCTTTCACTCTGGAATCCGGTATGTTCAAGATGTAGATGGGTATCATCTTCAATCTTTTTCAATGTCCACGTAACCGTTGTGTCTTCACCTGCAGTAACCCAGGTGTAGGACAATCTGTAAGGCTCCTCTACAACTAGCACTTCAGAATCGACAATTCCATTCCAATGCTTAGTCGGCTCAGTACGAAACTGGAATTTGTGACCGACAATCGGTTTGAAGTTGTTATCCATTACCCATTTCGCCAGCATAGTTGAGTCGGTTAACGCATGCCATACCTTCTCGATCGAACTGTCAAATTGGAAATCCAGTGAAATTTCAGGTTTCATTCTTTTCCTCCTGTAATAATTGACGTAAAAGTTCCGCTCTTTTATTCCAGAATTTCGTGTAAAAGGATACCCAGTCTTCAATTTCTTTGAGTGGTTCAGCGTTAAGTCGATAACGGGTTTCCCGTCCGACTTTTTTCTCCTTTACCAAATCTGCATCCTTTAGGATTGACAAATGTTTTGAAACAGCTGTACGTCCCATTTGGAAATGCGGAGTCAACATATGGAGGGGGGACTCACCTGTTTCAGCCAATAACCGAAGTAATTTACGACGTGTAGGATCGGCAACAGCGCTATAAACATCTCTCGTTTCGCTTTTCTTATTCAATTCCACCCTTCTCCTTATCTTTGTCTAGATTAGACACTTAATGGTGTCATATTTTATATAACTATAATATGACACTACAAGGTGTCCTGTCAAGTATTGGTAACAACTTTTTTCGTTTAACTTTATTGTTTAAAAGAAAGTAAACAGACCATTATCATCATTAGCAAATCAACGTATTAAAAGGCGTACACCTAAGTAAATAGGTTCGCCTTTTAGTATTTGAAAATATAAGATTTGATTGGCTAATCGACTACAATATAAGCGATCATCGGACCATTATGTCCGATATCAGGGTGTGTTTTGCAAATAAGCCTGTAAATTCCTTCTTTTTTAAAATGCAGTTGTAAAATGGTTTCTTCGCCTTTTTTAACTGTTCCTTTAATGTTAGTACCTTCAATATAAAATGGATGTTCTTTACCGTTTACTCCAAATATGCTCAGTTCAACGGGTTTATCATGGGGAATATAAATGGTTCCAGGGTCCCAACGGTAAGCTTCAATTTCCTCTCCGTTATCCATTGTCGATTTTAATTCCCCGGTAACCATATTAATGACTTTCTTTTCTGCAGATGCTGTCCCAATAGTCTCCACAACTTCCGGCTTTACCATGTACCATGTTCCAAAACCGAGGAAGATACAGATAGCGATAAATAAACCCCATTTCTTGGGGATGAATAAAACCTTCACAAAATCCCTCCTTAATCAGCTTGTCTCGTATAAATGTATGTTGGAAGCGGAGGAGAATTGTCTATTATTTTTATGCAATAAATACTTTGGCTTCGTTATTCCGGCGGGTTTGGAAGCTAATCCGGCCAGAGGTTACTTTTTTACACCAAATGCAAAGAAATTTCACCGACAATCCAACGTGATATCTTGGAGAACCTTTGAGAAAATGTCCTCTTTACGTTATATTTAAAAATAAATAATATTCAGAAATGAATAATAATAGGTTTGTCCTGCTATGAAAGCTATTAAGCTGATAATCTATTCAAAAATGAATAATACAAGCTGTCTCGTGAAAGGAGTAATCGTCTACTTATGGAAGAAAAACAAAAAAATTTCGATGAAAATGAAGTCATGCTCCATTCTTTGAAAGATGACATTCTCGTCACCAATTTAGATGGTACGATTTTAAAAGTGACCGATACGACCAGCAGCATTTATGACATCGAGCCCGATGATCTACTTGGCCGTTCGGTCTATGACCTTGAACGGGAAGGGGTTTTTACACCGATCATCACTCCGTTGGTATTGAAAACCAAAGAGAAACAGACAATTGTACAATCCACTCATAACGGCAAAAAGCTCCTGGTCACCGGTGTTCCAGTATGTAACCAGGATGGGGAGCTCTGGCGTGTAGTAAGCTATTCACACGATATTACGGAATTGATGAAAATGAAGAGCTATTTCTTTGAAATGCAAGATGAGATGGACCGAGTAAAAAATGAACTGAAAAGATTACGTAATCAAAACTTCAACAACGATGGAATCATTACGAAGGATAGGGAAATGGAAAGGTGCCTGATGGTTGCAAGCCAGGTGGCAGAAGTGGATGTGAACGTCCTTCTCCTTGGCGAGTCAGGTGTGGGGAAAACACAACTTGCGAAGTACATCCATAACCAGAGTCCAAGGAAAAACAAGCCGTTCATCGAGGTGAACTGTGGTGCGATTCCACACTCGCTTTTTGAGGCTGAGTTTTTCGGATATGAAGGCGGCTCATTCTCCGGTGCAAGCAGCAATGGGAAAATGGGGCTTGTTGAACTTGCAGAAGGAGGAACATTATTTCTTGATGAAATCGGTGAATTGCCTCTCGAACATCAGGTAAAAGTACTGAAATTCATACAGGAGAAGTCCTTCTACCGGGTCGGGGGTACGAAGGTGAGAAAAGTTGATTTCCGTTTGATTTCCGCGACGAACCAACCGCTCGAGGCACTGGTTGATGAGAAGAAGTTCAGAAAAGACCTCTATTATCGGTTGAACGTCATCCCGATCACGATCCCGCCACTTCGAGAACGATCAGTTGATATCATGCTGTTAATCAAGCATTTCCTTGATCTATTCTCCAGAAAACATAACCGGGAGAGGGAATTGGATGAAGCGGTGATGCAACAATTATTGAACAACGAGTGGAAGGGGAATGTACGTGAGTTGATGAATTTGATTGAACGTATCGTGGTGACATCCCCCTCTCCAATCATTTCGATCCACGATTTACCGGAGTCTTACGTCAAAGAAAGAAATGAACACGTTCCAGCCAATCAGGGACACCAGCCATTGAAAAAAACTTTAAAACAGGTAGAAAAACGCGTACTGATAGAAGCGAAGCAAAACTATAAAACTACGACGGAGGTTGCAAAACATCTAGGTATCAGTCAACCTTCTGTCGTCAGAAAATTTAAAGAATACGGAATAAAGTGAATTTGGCATGAAACTTGCATTAATATTGGTAAAACCAAATTCGTGATCCAAATCAGAAAGGATGAATATTGTGAGAGCTGAAAGAAAAGTGGTGTTTGAACAAGACATCACAGAACAGCCTGTTTCTTATTCGTCAAGGGACAGGCTGAAATTCATTATTCCATCGCTGCTGGGACTCTTCTTGTTTTTAGTGCCTATACCATATCAGGGAAAGTGGACAATCGGTGTCGGGGTTTTAGCAGAAAGCCTGCAAGCAGTCTTCAATCCTCATTTACCATTATTTATGACAGCGGTCTTGATTTTATCCGTGGTGCTTTCATTTGTAGGAAGGTTCATGCAACCCGATTGGATCGTACGTTCACGTTTTCTCGATGATTTGTTTAATGTGAGTGGTTTCTGGATAACGATGCGCGTACTTGGATCGGTCTTTGCGATCATGACCTTGAACCAGCTCGGTCCAGAATTCATTTGGTCCGATTTTACCGGGGGCACAGTCTTATTCTCACTTGTTCCGGTATTAACAACATGGTTTCTATTTGCCGGACTATTGATGCCGCTATTACTCGATTTCGGACTTATGGAATACATCGGAACCGTGGTACGGAAGATCATGCGCCCGTTGTTCAAACTTCCAGGACGTTCTTCCATCGATGCAATGGCTTCCTGGATGGGAAGCGGCACAGTTGGAGTCTTGATCACAACAAAGCAATATGAGGAAGGTTATTACTCGAAGCGGGAAGCTGCGGTCATCGCGACGAACTTTTCTGTCGCATCCATCGCCTTCAGTCTCGTCGTGATCAGTTTCATCGGCTTGGATCATATGTTTGTTCCATTTTACCTGACGGTGGTGGTATCAGGGTTGATTGCAGCGGTCATCTGTCCGCGAATTCCACCGTTATCTAGAAAAGAAGAAACTTACTATGAACCGGTCGGAAAACAGATTTCAGAAGACGTACCAGATGGTGTTTCCCGTTCCCAGTGGGCTGTAGATAAAGCAGTCGGAAAAGCCAGTGAAGTGAAAAGTGCGAAAAACGTGGTAGTCAGCGGGTTCCAGAATGTGCTTGATATTTGGTTCGGTTTGATCCCACTTGTAATGGCACTTGGAACGATTGCGCTTGTACTAGCTGAATTCACACCTGTATTCGACTATCTGGCTTATCCATTCGTTCCAATCCTGGAGCTTATGCAGCTACCGGAAGCTAAAGCGGCTGCACCTGCGATGCTTGTAGGGTTTGCGGACATGTTCCTGCCGGCAGTAGTAGGGAAATCGATTGAAAGTGAGCTGACGAGGTTTGTCATCGCAGGAATCTCATTGACACAGTTGATCTACATGTCTGAAGTCGGGATCCTGTTGCTCAAATCGAAAATTCCTTTGAATCTATTTGAACTGGTGGTCATCTTCTTACAACGTACAATCATCACCTTGCCGATCATCGTCGTCATGGCACACGTATTCTTCTTTTGATTGATTTCACGAAATTCACTCCCTTCCCGGGGGCAAACGAAAAGCGGAAGCGACCCGATTAGCACTGGAAAACTTACGAGGAGGCTGTCGCCGCCGGAGGAAGTTTGAAGTGATCCAAGTAACTGGTTGCTGATCTAGACATCACTTCCCTGTATTAAAGCTTCCTCGCTCACTTGCACAGACTGTCAGTCGAAGATCCTTAAATCTGTGGGGTATAGCTTGGCTCGCTTTTCCCGCAGGAGTGTCGTGAATTTCACCGGTTTAAGGTTATGTGAAGATTTTACTTTTTAATTATCTATAACTAATTTGATGTAGGAGAGATAGATATGACACAACAATGGGACGGACGCTTGGAACGATTATCCTCGCGTCTTGCACCGAGCATGGCGAAAGATCACCCGAATTTACCAGTCGTAAAAGAAGAAGGCTGTTACTACTGGGGGCTGGACGGTAAAAAATATCTTGATTTTACATCAGGCATAGCTGTCACGAATGTGGGGCATCGCCATCCGAAAGTAGTCGAAGCGATCAAAAATGGTGCTGATAAACTACTTCATGGACCTTCCGGGGTCATCATGTATGATTCCATTTTAAAATTAGCTGATGAACTTGCTGAAATCGCACCTGGTGACATTGACTGTTTTTTCTTCGGAAACAGTGGTACTGAAGCAGTTGAAGGTGCGTTGAAGTTAGCCAAGCATGTGACGAAACGCCCGTATGTCTTATCATTCAGAGGCTGCTTTCACGGACGAACACTCGGTTCGCTCGGCGTAAGTACATCGAAAAGCAAATACCGCAAGTATCTGCAGCCGAACGGTTTGACCTATCAGCTTTCTTATTATAATCCTGAAGAAACAGAACAGGAAGCGATCGCAAAACTTGAAAGAGAATTTACCGAATTATTTCAGCATGTAGTCCCTTCAGATGAAGTGGCGGCTGTTATTCTGGAACCAGTCCTCGGAGAAGGTGGGTACATTGTTCCACCTAAAAGCTGGGTGAAAAAGATCCGGGAACTGTGTGACCATCATGATATCCTGCTCATTTTTGATGAAGTACAGACAGGCTTTGGCCGGACAGGGAACTGGTTTGCTGCAAATACGTTTGAGGTGGAGCCGGATATCATGGCGATGGCAAAAGGAATCGCATCCGGACTTCCAATTGGTGTAACAGCAGCATCACAGTATTTGATGAAACAGTGGCCGCTTGGGAGCCATGCAACCACATTTGGCGGGAACCCTTTGGCCTGTGAAGCGGCATTGGCAACGATTGAGGTGATCAGGGAAGAAAATCTTCTTGAAAACACAAGATTCATCAGTTCTTACGCAACACAAAAATTAGAACAGCTAAAGGAAAAACACGAGGTGATCGGAAAAATACGTTCTCTGGGTCTTATGATCGGTATTGAAATCAGAGACCAGGAAAGCGGAGAGCCTGATGGGGAAGCAGTACTGGAAATCCTTGATTACGCGTTGCAGGAAGGTGTCTTGTTTTATCTATGTGGAAATAAAGGCGAAGTGATCCGGATGATACCGCCATTAAGTGTCTCGAAGGAACAAATCGATGACGGTATCGCTATGCTTGATGAAGCACTGGAAAAATTCTCTGCTAGAAATCGTAAAACGCAGCATGCTTAACTATGAAACATGAGTTTGTATATGAGGGAAACTTGGTGTTTTAATAGAAACACCCAGAAATAGATTAGGAGTGATTCCATGTATCAACCGAAAGATTCTTCTAAATCACCACGTTTTACAGGTGTGAGAACCTTTATGAGATTGGAAAACATACAGACAACAGAGGACGTGGATTTTGTCATTGTCGGCGTCCCATTTGATACAGCGGCTTCCAACCGGGTCGGTACACGTTACGGTCCTCAGCATGTACGGAACTTCTCCGTACTGCTACGTCCTTACAACCCGGATCAAGAGATTAATATTTTTGATTATTGTTCTGGCGTTGATTATGGAGACATTGACGTCGTACCGGGTAACATCCATCGATCCTATGACAATATCGTAGAAGGGTTGAAGCCTATTCTCGATAACGATATTACCCCGATCATAATCGGCGGTGACCATTCGATCTCACTCGGAAACCTCAGGGCTTTTTATAAGAAACATGGCCCGATCTCACTCGTGCATTTCGATTCTCATGGGGACACATGGGACAATTATTACGGTGAAAAATATATGCACGGAACGCCATTCAGAAGAGCAGTTGAAGAAGGGTTGATCGACGTCGACCATTCGATTCAAGTCGGCATGCGCGGACCGCTATATGGACCAGAAGACATTGAGGATGCACGTGATCTTGGGTTTGAAGTCATCCCGATGAAGGAAGTCAGAAAACTCGGTCAGGAAGAAGTGCTCCGTCGTATCCACCAACGTGTAGCTGACGATCGCCCGGTGTTTGTCACCTACGATATCGATTTCGTAGATCCTGCTTTTGCACCAGGGACAGGAACACCAGAAGTTGCAGGCCCAACCAGTCATGAAGCACTTGAATATGTACGTGGTCTCGATGGGTTAAACATTGTCGGCTTTGATTTGGTGGAAGTACTTCCGGCCTATGATCATGGGGAAATAACCGCAGCGCTTGCTTCAGCAATTGCATTTGAAATGATCAGCCTCATTGCCCTGAAGAAACGAAGAGAAAAATCACTTGAATTGTCCAGTCAAAATACAAGTTACTAGTTTCCTTGAAAAAGAAGTATACACAGTATGATTTGCATAACGCATGTGGTTTCAAACCCGAAATAACATATTGTTATCTGGTTGCTGTAATACCTAAAAGAAAAGCATATGGATATGACAAACTATATCCATATGCTTTATTTATATTTCAGCCATAAATGCATTGTTAAATATAGTGGGTATTATCGAACACGTTTAGACGACTCGTTCTTTTCTCTTGTTTTCACTAAAGTATATGACGTGATCCAGGAAGTAATTGGTATAACCAAAGCGACACCGATCCCAGCACATAGGATCGTTATCATTTCGCCGACAAATACTTTAGAATTTACGATCTCTCCCATAGAATAAGATAGTTCTTTAAACCAGATCAGTAATGCTAGATAACCTCCAAAGAAAGCGAAAAATAACGTATTCGTATTTGTTCCTAAGATGTCCCTCCCAATACTTAGTCCAGATTTGAATAAATCTTTTCTGCTAATCAATGGATTATGATGAATTATTTCACGCATGGGAGATGCAATAGAAATGGCGATATCAGTAATAGCCCCAATGGTACTCATGATTATCATAGAAGCCCCGATTTTCACAAAATCTACTCCTAGATAAAGTGAAAACATGCTAATCTCCTCGATTTCCTCTTCACTGAACCCCTGGATCATAGCATCGTCTGTTACGATTACGATAAAAAAGATTAAGATCGTAATCGTTATAATGGTAGAAATAAATGCTGTTATTGTTTTATTGTTTACGTTATTAATGAAAAAGAGCGTAATACAACTAATTATTGTACTTGCAATCAATGTCAAGATGATCGGATCAGCATTTGGATCTGTCATAAACAGTATGGTCATGAAGAGCACACCGAAGTTGAAGAATAGAGCAATAAAAGACCGTGCTCCTTTACTTCCACCTATTAGTACCATCAACAAAAATAAAATGAGTGCCAGCCATACAGATACGCTCATGATCTCGCCCTCTTTCGATTAACAAAAAATAGAGTAATATATAGACCTATAGGAATCGTCAACACGATTCCTATACCACCAGCTAGAGCTCGGGCTAGTTCCAATGAAAGATTCATGGTGAGGGTAAACGATAATGGTGAACCATTCTTTAAATACAAAATAAGCGCTGGTATGGATCCGCTTATGTAGGCAAAAAACAAGATATTCGTCATTGTTCCCATAATATCTTTTCCGATATCCATTCCTGAAGTCTTAAGTGAATCAACTGGTATTTTGTTATTCTTTTCATATAACCCAAAGATAGAAGAAGACATGGTAATCGCGACATCCATTACTGCTCCTAAAGATCCGATTAATAATCCCGCCATAAACACCAATTGGGGAGGACGTGTTAAAAATTGCATTTCTTCAAATCGAAGACCGTTTTCGGAGGTTAGTAACATGACAATATAGGTAATGAGCAATGTAGCAGATGTTCCTAGCAGGGTTGCCACAATTGCTGCGTATGATTTCTCATTAAAACCGTTAACTAGCAATAAGGAAAAGACGGTAAATAAAATAACACTGATCCCGCATATCCATAACAAGCTTATGTTTGATGTGTTCATGTAAATATCTAAAGCAAAAGATAACAAAGCTGCATTGAAAACTAAACTGATGATGGAAAAAAATCCTTGTTTTTTTCCGATGATAAGCAAAGTAAAGATAAAAATCCACGCAATTATCAAAACGTGTTTATCACGTTTTACGTCTTCTATACTTCCAGTTAAATCTGCACTTGTATTGGCGTTTTTTTCAAAGGAAATAAACAGCTCATTTCCAGGATGATATTCTTGATCATAAGCTCCAGAAGAAGAATATTCGTTCGTTAGATGGATAAGCTGTCCTTTTTTCTCTCCATTTTGTAACTCGGCTATAATATGCTGCGTGAAAAGATGATCTTTATTATTATGCATATCAATATTTTCAGTTGTATCTTTCAAATTCGTTTCAATGACTTTGGCTATAGGCCGTTCATAGAAAGAATGGTTATGATTGATAAAATAAACAGAGATAGCAAAACAAAGTGCTAACATGGTATATAAAAGAATTTGTTTGTAAGTTATTTTTTTGAATGTGTTGAAGAGAATACTCAATGAAAACCCTCCACCTATGGGGTACAGATGCTTCTATCTATTCTAACCTGAACTTTTATCAGCTAAAATTAAGTGATGAATCGCAATCTTAGCATACTTGATTATATCGTGGTTTGTAACGAAATAAAAAGTTTCATGTAAATAATTAAAGGGTACTTTACAAAGTTTCATAAGCTATAGTTGAATATGATTTATCGAATCAGCTAGAGATAGATTGAAAACTCTTACGGATACTATCATTGAACCGTACAAATATCTGATAACTAGTGTTTTGTAACAACTAAGAAGATTACGTGTTCAATAATGGAGGCGGTTGCTTAAAATGCAGATTTTTGGATCTATATAATCAGGAGCTTAATGAAGCTTTATCCTTTGAGGATTTACAGGGTACAAGGCTCTGGAATCTACGTCCACATTTAAAAAGTGAGGTCCTTGCATATGTTGAAGATCCAGGATTTTTTAGAGATTTAGAGGTAATGGAAGGAAGCCAAGAGGTAATAAAAGAACTTAATAGTTATTATGAAATATTCATTACGACTTCCGCTACGGAACACCGACTTCCTTTTCTGCAAAATATGAATTAATTGGTACGAAGTAAGAGACTTTTTCTTACATAAAAAATAATTCTTATTCCAAACAGCTTACATTTGAAGGTATTCCAGAAAAGAAAGCATATCTGAAGTATTACGATAAGAGAAGGTGATGATTTGAGTGTCGATCATTTAGTGGATATTGGGATAACTGAGCTTTATTATGAGTATATTGGTGGTTGCAATAACAGTCCCACAATAGTGTTTGAATCTGGGTATGGATGGTCATTGGACAACTGGCAACCAATTATAGAAAAAATTTCAGATTTTGCAAATGTGTTTATGTATGACCGAGATGGGATCGGTAAGAGCGGATGCAGCAATCGACCAAAACATAGTTTGCAAATAGTAGAGAACCAAAGAACCTTACTTAAAAAGGCTAATATCAAGCCACCATACATACTCGTAGGACATTCATTCGGTGGGGTGAATGTAAGATTATTTGCAAGTAATTATCCAGAAGAAGTAATCGGAGTGATTCTCCTGGATTCAGTTCACGAAGATCAAAATAAGAAGATGGTCCCTTTATTTACTAAAGAAGTTCAGCAACGATATTTAGGACAATTCACCGTGGAAGCATCTTTAAAAGAATTTGAGGAAAGTTTGGAACAAGTTCGTGAAACCAATCTTGGAAACATTCCATTAATCGTTCTGACAGGTGGTACACAACCCCATCACACTCAGGAATCAATGGATTTATGGATGGAGTTTCAAAAAGAGCTTACAGAATTATCAACAAGAAGTAAACATATTGTCGTAGAAAAGGCTGGACATGCTATCCACATGGATAGTCCCGACGATGTTATAGACGCTATAAGAGAAATGATAGCTACTTAAAAAAAAGAGCTTTCGGGAGTTGAAATTCAATCCGCAAACGGGGTTTGATCTAACAAGGCAGACCTCTTTGCAGAGGCAACATTAGATAGTTTATGGTGCTATTTCTTGGGAATTAGATATATAAATGAACAACACGGGAAAGGTAGTGAATCTAGATGCTTTATATATGGGATATCGAAAGGATCATTGAAAATGAATTGCGTGCGCTAAAATTAGATATAGATTATGAGTTTGATAATAAGCTGAACGTGCCTATGAGCTATAACGTATCCACAAATACGATAAAGTTCAATTACCTACAAGTTAACGGTTATAAAAGTAAAATAAAAGTCAAAGAGACAGAAGAAAATTTTGTTAAAATCATTCTTTACCATATGGTGGGTTACTATTTAGACTTCAGGAATACATTCCGTGATTTAAGGATACTGATGTATGGGGACGATAAAGAAAAAGAAGAACTCCGTGCGAAAATAGAAGCTAGTTCTTGGGAGCTTGGACGAACGGTTGTACCCGAACATCTATTGGATTCCTATGATCGAGTCCAGGAGCTGGATAAGCAGCTCATCAAGAACTGAATATTTCCACCTCACTTGGTATTGAAAATTATAAAAACCTCCAAAATGTGACTGATATATCAAGTTGATCAGGAATTTGACTTTAAACAGGGCGATAAAGGCTTAGTTTATTGTAATATCAACATAGATGTACAACTGAAGAAAATGGGTAAATGGGTATTGAACTAAAAAGGGGCTTTCCAATAAGTGTCTGAGTCTCTCCGAACTTAACAACATTTGAAAAGCGTAGTTTTGAAACAAAACGTTGTGTTGGAAGTGTCTGACACTTTTCTTTTTGACAGCCCCTTTTTACAGGTAATTTCCTTAACGTTGTAAAGTGTATTCCTGACCTATTCAGCTAATGAATCGGATTTCTGATTTTATGTGTTAACCATTTGCTTTTTAACAGGAATGTAGATATCCATTTCTTTGTTCTCTGATCCGTAACATCTTTCGTCATATAGCTCGAATTCCACTGTTCCATTATGTTCATAACCTGATTGAGGAAACCATTCTGTAAATATATAATTCCATGTGGACTGAATAGAAGTTGGGAATGATTCCTCATTTGCCTTTGGTGTAGTGAACACCGCATATTCCATCTCTGGGAAACTTTTATACACCATTCCTTCAGGTGCTTGAGTTCCCTCTTTTACTTCCATTCCAATCACATAAACGAATTCACATGTATCAGGAGAAAAATTGGTACATATGCCGAGTTCGACATTTTTGTGTAAGGGATTCGGAATTTTAGAGCCTAAATTATTTTGAATATACTGCTTCCAAAATTCAGGAATGTCCTTATTGTTCTGACCATCCTCATTCTTCGTTTTTAATTCGTAGCCAATGATGTGATAAGCAGGTTTAGTGACTAATTTCGGTTCCATACGATGCCCTCCTTGAAAGGTTTTTGTATTCGGGCAGGCTTTTCCGCGCAAGGGGCCAGATATTCTTTTTGCTTCGCGGTATTTCCTCGGTGAAATGCAATAGTATTTTTTGAACGCACGATTGAACGACTCTTGGTATTGAAAACCAACATCAAGTGCTATATTGATTATCTTTTCATCTGTATAGTAAAGACGTTCTGCTGCACTGGTAAGCCTTCTTTCTCACATAATCTATCACAGTCTCTCCAACCATGGCCTGGAATACACGATGATAATGGAATGGAGAAAAGCAAGCTAGATCTGCTAATTTCTCAAGAGTAATTTGTTCGTGCAGGTTCTCTTCAATGTAATCAAGCGTTCGTTGAATACAGACATAATAATCCATTCCCCTTCACCTACCCTACATCCACAATATCAGTAAACTTATATTCTTTCTTAACATTTTTTGCTATATCTGATTTTACTTTCATGAAACAAAACAGCCAACTCATAAGGTAATTGACTGCACAGGTGAATTAAGCAACTTCACTGAAAGAAAAGATAGATGGTTAACAAAAACCTCTAAATAGTTATTCCTGTCACGTTTTCTGATCTTAGAAGACCAAGATAGTCCAAAAAATCCTTCTAATGTAATGCACATTTCGATGAAGATGGAAATGTTAATCCATTACAATGTGTACATAAACATCGGGAGGATAGATAAATGGAACAATTCGCCAAAAAAACAATAACAAAAATTATTCACCCCAAAATCTTGTATTATGGGACACCCGTTATATTACTGACAACCCTAAATGAAGATGAGACTGTCAATATAAGTCCTATTTCTTCCTCATGGGCATTAGGTGACTACATTATGGTAGGTCTTGGTGTAGGGGGGAAAGCTTTTGAAAACCTTAATCGTCACCCTGAATGTGTCATCAATATACCTGATCCCTCACTCTGGAAAAATGTAGAGAGGCTGGCTCCATTTACAGGTAAAAACCCGGTACCGGAATCTAAAAGAGAAATTGGATTCACATACAACAATAAAAAATACGAAGTTAGTAAACTGACAGCGGTTAGTTCAAAGAGTGTCAAGCCGACGCGAATTCAGGAGTGTCCAATACAAATTGAAGCAAAAGTACATGAAGTGAGAGTACCGGATTATTGTTCAGAAATTTCAATTGTGGAAACAGAGGCAATTAATGTTCATGCCCACATGGGTATTCTTTCAGATGAAGAGTACATCGATCCTGAGAAGTGGAGTCCATTAATCTATAATTTCCGTCATTACTTTGGGTTGGGTCACCAATTGGGAAAAACATTTCGTGCATAAAACCATCTTCACCATTTCACACAAGATGATTTTTAGGCTTGACAATAGAAATAAACAGCCTGTTTTATGAATGGAATGAAGAATTATGATCGCAATTAGAAATTGTAGAAAAGAATTATCAAAAAGCATTATAATAAAAAGTTTAAGATGGTCATAATTAGTTTCATTTATCTTTTTATGAAAGACGTATAAAAAAGGACAAAGGCGCTGGTTCCAAAGGGAAGCAGCGCTTTGTAAGGGGTGCTCTGGTCGATCTTCATCCCGTATTGGTCTAGACGTTGAACGAGGGAGTATCCATATTGTGGATTTTTTAGCTGACTTAAAACAGCTAACGTTAACGAACCTCTTCGCAGCTCGGTTTTCAGGGAATGCAATAAATCACCCATACAATCACCTCACTCATTTATACTGTTTATCAAACACTATTATATAACATACCTCAATGGGTGAATAATTATATTTTTACTCTAATGGTGGTTAACCTAAAATAAGGTAAACCGTTTTATGTAATTAATGATTGAATTAGGCCCATTAATTTGAAATAATTGGTAATGTGCTAACGAGCAGTTCATCAATAAAGATTTGTAAGGGGGATTTGTCATGACAAAGAAAAATTTTTCAATATTATCAGGAGTTTTTTTCATATTGGCTGTTTTCCCGCTAATTGTTGGTTTAACTGGATGGGGTAATGAAATGTATGTTGCTGTGCATTTATTGGCTTAGTCATCGTAGGTAATGGCTTGATTTATTTGATAATAAGTACATTTCCAGGATAAAGAGTTTTCTTGGTCGACTAATAAAATTGCTAACCAGGAGGTAAAGTTATGTATAAAAGTAGGATCTATACGCTTTTATCTATCACAACCTTTGTCTTTACGTTATTGCTGATCGTGTTGTATGTTAATGGCATCGATCCTGGAAGAGATGAATTCTTTATCCCTCTAGTGATTATTGGAATTATCACAACCATTTACTCCATACCGAAGATCGAGAATACCAAAATGAGAAAAACGTTATTTGGTATTGTTATAGCCAGTTTACTAATACTGTTTTCAGCGATGGCTATTTTTTCATCCTTAATACATAAAATCTAGTTAGTTATGAGACACCCTCCCAAAAGGATGGTGTCTTTTTACATACATGGATGGTTCTATGGGCTTAAAAAAGAGTTGTTCATTTATTTAGGGCTTTTTTGCCAGTTTTAGAAACTTATAGTGTAAACGAACTAACTATCTGAATTTTAAAGGTTTCTTATTGAAAAAAGTCGAAAAACTGTGTAGTTAATCGTCATTCGGATAAATGAAAAGGAGAGGATTTTAAAGATGGACGTTATGGTAAGTTCCAATGAAATGACAGACCTTTTGAATTCTTGGTACGTGGAGATTCGGGATCGCAATGTAAAAAAAGCAACAAGGTTGAAAGAGGAAATAGACGAGAAAATCAACAATATGGAAGAAAATCAAAATCTGCTGCTCTATTATTCGTTATTGACATTCCGGTACCAGATGACAAAGTCCGATGATCCGGAAGAGCTGGACGCAATGGTTTCTCAATTTGATCAAGATAAAAATGAGATGGATGATATGATTGATTATTACTACCATTTCTTTAAAGGCATTCATCTGTACAAACAAAAACGGTATGAAGAAGCGATATCGTCCTTCCATTACGCAGAGAAAAACCTTAATTCCATTCCTGACCCCATAGAAACAGCGGAATTCCACTATAAACTAGCCTCAGTTTACTCACAACATATGAAAATACTTCAATCCATCCAGCATACTTACAAAGCATTAGAGATTTTCCAACAGAATGAGCATTACCGGTTACGAACAGCAGATTGTAAGAACCTGCTAGGAACAAATCATATTCTTCTTGGGAATTTTGAGCAGGCGAATTATCATTTGAACAAAGCTTTGGAGTACGCTCAGCACGTCCAATGTCGAGAGACTGAATCCATTTCTCTACAAAACTTGGGATGGATGTACTCCAGAATGGGAAATCCAAATGAAGCAATTGAGTATTTGACAAAAAGCCTGGAGTGGATGGAGGAAGAGAAACAGTATCACTATCAGATTAAAACCATGTACATAATGGCCCAGCAGTACTTCAACCTCGACGAAAATTCAGATGCCATGTACTGGGTAGACCGATGCACTGACATATGTCGTCATAATCAGGATTCTGAATATCTAAGTAAGCTTAAGATTCTTAAGAGCAAATATACAATGGAGCTTTCGGATTACATGAATGTGCTTAAAAATGAAATTTCCTTCTTTCTCGACAAAAAATATTGGGGGAATTTAGAGGAATTCAGTCATGATTTGGCGAAATATTATGAAAAAGAGGGTAATATTAGGGATGCCATGAAGTATTACAAACTGGTCATCCACGCCAAAAACAAATTAAGCTAGGAGGATTTGTATGAAGAAAGTCATTGTCATGTTGTTATTGTCTTTATCGATGGTCATAACACCAATGTTCTTCAACACGACTCAAGCTCATGATGGGATTATTAAAGATTCACCTCCAAAAGCTGCACATGACGGAATCATCAAAGACTCGATCACACTAATCGCTCACGATGGAATCATCAAGGATTCCCCCAGCTATCACACATAATAAACGTCACAAAAAATACGATAAAACATGATTCCTCAAGTGCCATGTCTGGCACTTTTTTCTTTTAAGCTGTTTTCTATCTAAATGTTTGTTGCTAATGGAATGTTGTAAAGTGCTAAAACCTTTTAGTGGTGGAAATATGCCAGACTCCAGCGGGAAAAGCAAGCTAAGCTAGACCCCGCAAGCGAGGAACGAGTTGAGGAGGCTTGCAGATTGCCCGCGGAAAACGAGTATATTTCAAAAGCTAGAAAACAACAATCTATGCGAAAACCCTTCTTGTGTGACAAAATTCCATTTTTAGGTCTAACTACGTGTTTATTGGTATACATATCCACTTGAATGAGAATGAGTGATAAAATAAGGGGACACAACCGTTTAAGGAGGAATGATGGATAAGGAAAAGGAATTGATCAACGAAATCAGGGGATTGATCAAGAAGTTTCAAAATGATCTTCCAGAAGAGAAACGATTGGAAGTATTTCATCAAATCATCTACTTAACGGGTCTGCTGACAAGAAAGAATCGGCATAATATATAAAAGGCGCAAACCTATTGATAAGGTTCGCGCCTGTTTTTGCATTAGGCTTTGTTATACTTTATTTTTGATTTTCCCGAAATTCGCTCCCTTTCCGCGGGCTAATGAAATGCGGAAGCAACCCAGTTAGGCACGAAGGTGACTAGAAAACGGACGAGGAGGCTCGAACCAAACAAAGACTTGGTTCTGCGTGGGCTCACTCATAAGGTGTCAATCAATGTGTCGACCGCCGCAGGAAGTTTGAAGTGATCCAAGTGACTGGTCGCTGAGCTAGACACCACTTCCTTGCATTTACGTACTTCCGCAAGCCTCTCCTCTTCGCTCGTTCCGAGCTGTGGGGTCTCGCCTGGCTCGCTGTTCCCGCAGGAGTGGCGCAAATTTCGCTTCAATCAAACTTAGTCAGATATCAACAGTATTAGTTAACAAAGCCTTGAATTAAAGAAAGCATTACTTTCTTTAATCGTCTATCGTTCTACCTTTACCAATTTTACAATTTAATAAGATAATCCGTGTCCGTAATCGTAGAGATCAGGTATCGTGACAGGCAGTTTTCCTGTCGGGTTCACTTCACCTGCGATAACTTTCGCGAGTGCTTTGACCGAAATATCCCGATATCCGTAGGTCAAAACATTAGCGTCGACATCAGGGAAGGCCATGATGTCATATGGATTCCGCATAGAGGCGACAACGACTTCCTTGCCTGTTCTCATCAACTCGTTCACCAGCTGCTGTTGAGCGTCGTTCAAGTTTGCACTGTATGCGGTCACAATCACCGTATCTGCATGTTCTGCCTGCTCGACGGCGCTCGATATTTGGGCAGAGGTCGGACTAGTATTGGTAGCATACGCTTCTGCTGAATAGCTATTCTCCGTCAACTCATCCGCCAGTAATCCGGGATTTCCGATCGACGGTCCAGTGACGAAGACTTCACGGTCAGTATCAAGCGGCAGTACATCGTCGTTTTTAACAAGAGTGACGCTTTCTTCCGTCATTTGATTCGCAAGCGCAAGATTCTCTTCTACGCCGATGTCTTCAATCGCATCCTCAGGCACGTTCGGTTCATGGAACAATCCACGCTTGAACTTCAGTTCGAGAATACGGAAGACAGACTGGTTCAATCGTTTCTTTGAAATTTCGCCGCTATTGACGGCATCTAACACCGCATTGTAAGCAAGCGGTACATTCGGTGGGTTCAGTAAAATGTCTGCTCCAGCTTTAAATGCCTCAACCGGCACACGGTCAGGAGGGACGACATTGGCACCAGACATACCAAGGCTGTCGGTAATGATGACGCCGTCAAAGCCCATTTCCTCACGCAGCAAATCGGTCAATATCGGTTTGGATAAGGTGGCAGGGAGACCTGAATCATCCAAAGCAGGGACGACGATATGTGCTGGCATGATCGCATCAATTCCAGCATCAATTGCAGCTTTGAACGGTTTCAAATCCACCTCGTGCAACGTCTCTAGATCATGATTGATGATCGGAAGACCGTAATGGGAATCGACATTCGTATCGCCATGTCCCGGAAAATGTTTCGCCGTCGCCATGACGTCTTCGTTTTGATAGCCCGTCACTTGAGCGGCGCCCATTGCTGCTACAAGATCCGGATTTTCAGAGAAAGAGCGGACCCCGATGACAGGGTTTTCCGGATTCATGTTCACATCCAATACCGGTGCAAGGTCCATATTGATGCCAAGACTTTTCAGCTCCATCCCCATGATTTCAGAAGATTGGCGGGCATAGTCGGTAGAACGGGTCGCGCCGAGGGCCATGTTCCCTGGGAAAACCGTAGCAGGCTCTGTCACACGTGCCACGACACCGCCTTCCTGGTCTGTCGCAATCATCAATGGGATCGGCATCCGCTGATTCATCGCGATATCCTGTAAACCATTCGAAAGGGCATTCACTTGTTCGAAATCAATCGGCGTACCGATATTACCGGTCCAGTTGAAGTAGATCACACCCCCGATATGATACTTTTCAATCGCTTCCTTGAAGTTCTTCGCACCTCTGTTTCGATTGAGATTCGTCTCTTCATAATTCGGGTCGGTCGGCGTCTGGCCATAGACATGGATCATGAACAATTGCCCGACTTTTTCCTCAAGTGTCATGTGCTGGATCTTGTTCTGGATCCATCCTCTCCGTGCTTCCTCATCATCCCAGCCCGGCTTGGTCGGATCATCCCAGGAAGCATTCGTCATCCCAGGGACTAAGAGAAATAGGGAAATGATCAAGATTAACGTGGTTGTGCAGAGCTTTTTCAAAATTAGTCATCTCCTTTCAAAATAGGTCCATTATTGCCTCGGGTCACAGTGATATCTGCAATGACAGGCAAATGATCTGAGGCTAGGGTGGATAAAACTTCACTATGCTGAACGGTCATGTTATCAGACGTGTAAATGTAATCGATCCGCTTTGCAGGTGAGAGGGCAGAGTATGTAAATCCGGGCGAATCATCTCCTGTAACAGCCCATGCGTCTGTGAACGTATCGAATAACGGTGCGAGTTCTGGCGCATCCGGTGTGGCGTTCATATCGCCGACAAGGATTTTATCTCCAGCTTGGCCCTCGAAAATATTCAACATATCATCCACCTGCATCGTTCTGATCGTTGGATCGCCTCGATAGTCCAGATGGGTGACATAAAATGGGATAAGAGTACCTTTTACATTGATGATCGCTTCAGCAAAGCCCGGCGAAAGCTTCGGTTCCGGCTCAGCATCTTGTGTTGATAGTCTTGTAATCTCTTGATTGGTGGCTTGGACAATTGGATATTTACTGAGTACAGCTACGCCAAATTGTCTTCTAGGGGCATCTTCAGAAACGGGGTCAAAATCATAGATTGGGGCGAAAAAGTAATGCATATCCAGCTGATCGGCAAGATCCTCGATGATGTTGTCATTGTTGCTCCGGGCTCCCCAATGGACATCAACCTCCTGCAAACCGATGATCTCGGCTCCGGACTCCTCAATGACATTAGCAATCCGATCGGTGTCATAAACACCGTCCGAACCGGCACCAGCATGAATATTGTACGTCATGACACGGACATCCACTTCTGTACCGCTGGAAGCATCTTCGGCGAATATTGTTTCAGTTCCACCGAACATACCAAACATAATCATTCCTAACACAGCAATACGTACCAACAACTTGAAAACATTCAAATTTGTCCTCTCCCTTGCTATGTAATCACTTTCATGGAAAAGTCTAACAACAACTGGTATAGATGTCTATACGACTATGCTCCTTAATATCTAAATATAATATGTTGAACCCTGGGACTCAGGAATGAATTAAGAGGAAAGAAGGGGGAAAAAGTGAGATTAGTAGATCAATTGTAGAAAAATGCATAGGTTGGTGGTTCGCCGGAAAGTACCAAAACTAGCCAATCATGCAGATTAGAAAAGATATTAGGTGAATCGCTTCATTAGCATCTACCTATTATTACCGTTTCTATTCCTGAAATGAGATACTACGACCTATTTACTTCATCCAGGAAACTCCCTAGTATTTTTTATGATAGAAAAATAAACCAATTTTTATAATTTAAGACAAAAAGTGACTAGCTCTTCAATCATGTCCATCCGATTTTTCGACAGATACAATTTTGTTGCTAATTGACACTTGTCATTTTAAGCATAAATAACAGGGGAAGGAATGATGAGGTTGAAAAGAGGAAGTCCTAAATGGACAAGGTTATTCATCACCTTACTGACGGTGGTTTTGGCATTGGGCACGATTCTAGTCAGTTTTCAAAACAATGCAAACGCTGATCCTCCAAAAGGTGATATAGAATTACATCGTGTCATTTTAGAATTGGAAGCACCATCTGTATTTTCTCAAGTTATGGACAAGAGAAATTCTTCATTTTCTGCACATGAAATGAAAGACGTTCATAACCTCCAGTCAAAAGTAAAACAATCCCACCAAGATGTTCTGAAAAAAGCATCTACGAAAGGCATCGACGTACATCCACTTCATGAGTACTCTTTCACCTTCAATGGAATTTCACTTAAACTACCAAAGAGTCAAATTAAAACGCTATCTACATTACCAGGAGTCAAACAAATTCATACTGATGAAACCTTCACAGCCACTCTTGAAAACAGTGTGCGACACATAAATGCACCGGAAGTCTGGAATACGGAAGATAAGGAAGGACAGCCTGTTACCGGACATGGTACCACGGTTGCTGTATTGGATACTGGGATCGATTATACCCATCCGGATCTCGGTGGGGAATTCGGTCCTGAAAACAAAGTCGTGGGAGGCTATGACTTTGTAAATGGCGACGATGACCCGATGGACGATCACGGACACGGATCACATGTCGCGGGTATCATTGCAGCAAATGGAGAAGTCACAGGTGTTGCACCGGATGCATCATTATCCGCATATAAAGTTTTGAACAACTATGGCTTCGGGCAAGTGTCCGATATTTTAGCTGCAATTGAGCATGCCGTAGATCCAGCCAATCCATACCGAGCGGATGTCATTAATCTAAGCCTCGGTGGACCAGGAGATGAGAACAGTCCACTATCGATAGCAGCAGCAGAGGCTGTTAGAGCAGGTGTGACAGTGGTGGCATCAGCTGGAAACGATGGACCTGGTTATGAAACGATCAGCTCACCGGGAAATACACCGGAAGTACTGACGGTAGGCGCCAGTATCAGCGGGGTTCAAGTTCCGGATATCAGCGTCATTGAGCCTATAGATCGTCACTTGGAATCTGTCAGGCTGCCATTTTCGGCAAATCCACCAGAAAATGAAGTTGTGTCCGAATTGGTCGATGTCGGTATGGGAATGCCTGGAGATTATGAAGATGTAGATGTTGATGTTGATGGGAAAATCGTATTGATGCAATCCGGCTGGAATGACTTTGATAAAGCGGTATATGCGGAAGAACAAGGTGCCTTTGCAGCCATATTTTATGATCAAGGACTTGGGGGGCCTCTATCGACACTGGATGGTGCTGTTCCTACCAAAGATGCTCCCAAAGGGATCGTTCATCAAGGTACCAAAAAACAACATGAATTTTCCGTTGGTCCAACTTTTGACGGTCGATTGGAGCAATTGATCGTGCTTGAAATTGAAAATCGGAGCGGTAATGAACTGAAAGCCCTCCTCGAAGAACAAAACGTTCAGATTTCAACAACAGGTAAAGACGTTACCGATGAAATCCCAGCATTTAGTTCGAGAGGTTCAACGATTGACTATAAAATGAAACCCGATCTTGTCGCTCCAGGTGTAGAAATCAAATCAACAGTACCGACAGCCTTACATTCTACTGGTTATTACCGATTCTCCGGGACAAGCATGGCCGCGCCTCATGTTGCAGGTGCTGCAGCTCTGTTGAAGCAATTGAATCCAACATGGAATCCAGAAGACATTTCCGGAGCTTTAGCAAGTTCGGCCGATCCACTCCCAAATTATGATCCGATTACACAGGGTGCAGGTCGATTGAACGTTCAAGCAGCCACTAAAGCAAATGTGACAGCATCTCCAAAATCACTTTCATTTGGAATCGCTGATCTCAGTGAAACAACCATTTCGGAAAGCGCAGCCATAACACTAAAAAATAATGGAGAGAATCCTCTGACATTCGAACTTACTAATAAGCGTTTCGGGGAAGAAGGTGCAGAAATCAACATATCGCCATCCTTAGTAACCGTGCCTTCTGGTGAAGAAAAGTCGGTCCAGGTGGAGATTTCTATGAAAAATCCTGAACAAGATCTCGACGTAATGGGATGGATCGAAGCAATCGTCCAATCCGACGCAGATCACCCGGAGATAAGTATTCCTTATTATTTAGGAATTCGCCCAATGAAAATATACGCAACTCCAGATCCTGCCTATACAGAGTCAGAAGCATTCATCTATAGTCCCGTAACATTGGCGGAAGATCCTGTTTTGACGATTAAGACACCAGAGGGGGTCACAAAGCAAGTTGCCGCTGAATTTGATCATGACTATTGGTGGCGGGCTCCGATCGAAGTGGATTCAGAAGGTGTTTATGAATTGTCAGCAAACGGCATCACGAAAAGTGATATTCATTTAAATGGAACAGCATTAATGGAAGCTATCCCCCCTGAAAATGATAACCGTGGAAAAGCATTCTGGCAGTCGGTGGGACCAAATGCCATTGGCGGGAACGAGCTTTTGAAACCAGGCAAGAAGCAGTGGATTACTGCAGATCCTGAAATTCCAGGCATGTTCATTTCAGATAATGATATGGAAACCTGGAAGGAGATTCGCAACTTACCGGTTGCTGGTGGTTGGACCAATGATGTTGTTGTGGACCCGACCAACCCAGACCGAATCTATGCAGCGATCAACGGAACAACCGATCCGGCATATGAAGGGAAAATTACGTCAACTCGTGATGGCGGTGATACATGGACGACACTCTCGTTTCCGAACGTGGAATTAACAGGATTGGATATCAGTAATGATGGACAAACGCTCGCCGCTGTTTCAGATGAAAACCTCTATATCAGCAACAACCAGGGGAACGACTGGAACCAGGTGCCAGGGCAATGGAACCAGATTAAAGATATCAATATTACCGATGAGTCTATTTATTTCAGTGCTTCGGATGGCATATATGCCCTGCAAGGTTTCACTGAAAGAACCGCCTATCCTGAAAAATTGTTTTCTCCTACAGAAGGAAGAGGTAACCTTACCGCTGGCGAAGACGATTTCCTATTGTTCGCAACCTCTTATCCAAGTCGCCTCTATGTGTCAGAGGATGGTGGGAAGAACTGGGATATTCTTCGTGAGGAAAGGTTCTCAATGTGGATGCTTGAATATGAAAAAGAAAGGATATACGTGGGAACGCCAGGACAGACAATGTATAGTTCTGACAAAGGGGCAACATGGAAGGAGTTGGAGAAACCTTTAACGGGAGCATCTATCCACGATGTGTTTATCCAAGACAATAAAAACAAAAAGGATAAAGTTTATATCACATCCAGTTATGGTGGCGTTTTTACAACTGATGATGAAGGAAAGTCTTATGAACGCAAAGGAGTCCCTGGAGCGATTGTCCATGATGTATCGATTGCCAAAAGTGCGAATAAGGAGTATTTGATAGCCGGGACCCCATGGGACACGTATCGAACCGAAATCAAAAAGAATGAAAATATTGACGGATCAGTCCTTGAGTGGGGGTCCTCCGGCAGAGAAGGCTATCTAGGTAACGAGACGAGATTGTTGGCCACGTCTCCACAACAATCAAATATTGTGTATAAAGTAAATAAAGGGGTTCTCAGTAATTTTACAGTTTACAAGAGTGTTGATGGTGGGGAGACATGGGATTTGATTACCTCTGCAGGTGAAACACCATATGCCCTCATGATCCACCCAGCGGATCCGGACATCATCTACATCTCTTATTGGTCACTTAAGCAAAGCGGACTTTTGATTAGTCAAGATGGAGGGGAGAGCTGGAAAAATGTCTCCCGTGATAAGCCTGCGTTTGCAATCGCAGGCGATCCGAACAATCCAAGTAAGGTTTGGGTTGGGGATGATCAAGGATTGCACCTTTCTTCCGATGGCGGAGAATCATTCGAACGCATTAACGATACACCAATCAACACAATTACAGTCAATCCCGAGAACCCTGAGCATCTCATGATTGGAGGACGGGATCTCTTCTACAGTGAAGACGGGGGTAAAACTTTACACGAAGCGGACTTTACGAACCTAAGCATGTACGTGAATGATATTCTCATCTCACCAGAAAACCCTGATATCGTTTACGCTTCCACTGGTTCTTTTTACGAAGCAGGGCTCTTGAAAAGCGGAAGGGGAGTATTGCACAGTACAGATGGTGGAAGAACATGGTCGAATTTCTCTCAAGGACTCAACAATCGTGATACGACATCACTCGAAATGTCTCCTGATGGGAAGCACCTTTACGTCGGAACGGTCGGCGGTAGCGTCTATCGGTTGAAGTTGAATAAAGGGAAAAAATGATGGAAGAATAGTAGAATTGAATTTACTAGGATTTTTGATATCAAAACGCAGGTGATTTCATTGTCGAAATCACTTGCGTTTTTTCTATTGTCGCGAATAGGTTAACAATTGTGTAACCAACTCTTTAAATAACAAGAATAGTAGCTTCATAGTTTTGGTCTATCCTTTTTATTGGATTTACATATAGAAAGGATGGAATCACTATGAAAAAATTATTGAGAAATGGTGTTGTGGCTGCTGCACTTTTAGGAATGGGAACGACGTTAGCATCCCCGGCAACAGCTGCCGATCAACGTACTGAAAAACCAAGTTTGAATCCGAATCAGATCTTGAATGTCGCCCATCGAGGTGCTTCAGGTTATGCGCCTGAACATACGCTTCCGTCTTATGAGTTAGGGGAAAAGATGAAGGGCGATTATGTGGAAGTCGATCTTCAAATGACAAAAGACGGTGAACTGATCGCGATGCATGATGAAACACTCGATCGTACAACCAACGGAACCGGATTAGTGAAGGATCATACGCTTGAAGAAATCAAACAACTCGATGCCGGCTCTTGGTTCAATGAAAAGTATCCTCAAATGGCGAAAGAAGAATACGCAGGGGTGCAAGTTCCAACCCTTGATGAAGTAATTGAAAAGTTCGGGAAAAGTACCAATTACTATATCGAGACCAAATCACCAGATGTTTATCCGGGAATGGAAGAAAACCTCCTTGAAACGCTTGAAAAACATGGTTTGACAGGGCCAAATAATCCTTCCAGTCAGGTGATCATCCAGTCATTCAGCCCTGAAAGTTTGAAGAAAGTCCATGATCTGAACCCTAAAATTCCGCTTGTCCAATTGCTCTGGTATACAAGCCCAGCGACGATTACAGACGTGGAACTCGAACAATACAAACAATACGCTGTCGGTGTCGGGATGAACCACGATCGGATTGATGAATCCTATGTACAAAAGGTCAGGGAACACGACCTGCTGATTCATCCGTATACCGTAAACGAAAAAGAAGACATGGAAAAACTCCTCGACTGGGGCGTGACTGGAATGTTTACGAATTACCCGAACCGTCTCCATGAAGTATTGGAAAGCAGATAACGAATGAAAGGGAAGCTCCCATAAGTACGGAAATCCTCAAGACCCATTGCTGAAACAGTTTCGGAAGGGCCAGAAGCGGACATAGGAGACGTTATTTTCCAAAAAATCGTGCACTTGAAAAAAATAGCGGACACAGGAGACCTTATTTCGCAAAAACCATAGTAAATCGGTTCATTTGTTCACAGATAACGGCTCTGGTGTCCGCTAAATTCTAAAACACTGCATTTTTGTTACAAATAACGTCCCTGGTGTCCGCTATGACTTCACAAAAACCCGTGTCAACCAAAAAGGCTGTCCCAAACATCGAGAAAAATGGATGTTTCGGGTCAGCCCTCTTTTATACTTTATTATTCACTCACTAAAATCTTTTGTTTTTCTTTCTTCCGAATCTGTCTGGCTGCTTGGACCATGTTCGTAAGAGCTGCCGTTGTTTCACTGATTCCTCGTGTTTTCAACCCACAGTCCGGATTAACCCAGAATTGGCGGGGATGGAGGACCTTCAATGCGCGTAAGATGTTTCTCTCTATTTCATCTACTCCAGGGATACGGGGACTATGAATGTCATATACTCCGAGCCCAATCCCTTTTTCATAGGACTGTTTCTCAAAATCTACAATCAATTCTCCATGGCTTCGAGCTGCTTCAATCGAAATGACATCAGCATCCAATTGGTCGATGGTATCCATGATTTCCCCGAACTCGGAATAACACATATGGGTATGGATTTGAGTTTCATCTTTTACAGTACTAGTAGCAAGCTTGAATGCATAAACGGCTTCCTCCAAATATTGCGTTTGTTTCTTGGTTTTCAATGGCAATCCTTCCCGTAAAGCCGGTTCATCAACCTGGATCATATGGATAGCCTTTTCTTCCAAAAATTCAATTTCTTTCTGCAATGCCAATGCGATTTGTTGGGTGACATCAAACCTGCTGATATCTTCCCGGACAAAGGACCAATTCAGGATGGTTATAGGTCCAGTCAGCATTCCTTTAACCGGTTTATCCGTCAACGATTGCGCGTAGCTGATTTCTTTGACGGTCATCGGTTCTGTCAACGCTACATCTCCGTAAATGATCGGCGGTTTCACGCAACGAGAGCCATAAGATTGAACCCAGGCGAATCTCGTAAAAGCAAATCCTTTCAATTTCTCACCAAAAAACTCGACCATATCATTTCGTTCAAATTCTCCGTGCACCAAGACATCTAGACCGATATCCTCTTGACGCTGGATCCATTCATTTATATTAGCTTCAATAAATGCGTTATACTCTTGATCGGACCATTCACCTCTACGCCATTTCAGCCGCGCTTGACGAATTTCGGTTGTTTGCGGGAGACTGCCGATCGTGGTTGTCGGCAACAATGGAAGCTTGAAAAAGCCTTCATGGATTTTTTGACGTATAGAAAAATGTGTTCCCCGTTTTGGTTCTACACCTTTCCAACGATCCATTTCTTTTTGGACGCTTTGATTATTAATAGCTGGTGATTTCAGCAGTTCTTCTCGACAGCGTGATTGCTCTTTTATTTTTTCGTCAATCGTATCTCTGCCATGGTTTAATCCCTCTGTCAAAACGACGACCTCTTCTAGTTTCTCATCAGCGAATGATAAGGCGTTTTTCAGGGTAGGATCCAATTCCTTTTCGGTTGTGACCGTGACTGGAACGTGCAAAAGGCTGCAAGAAGGTTGGACGATCAAGCGATCATTACTGACTACTGAAAGGACGGTTTCGAGTACTCCCATTGTTTTATCCAGATCGTCCCGCCAAATATTGCGGCCATTGATCACCCCTGCTGCAAGGGTTTTATCGCTTGGGAAGCTGTGTTTTTTCAGTGCTGCTAGATTCGCTCCTCCGTCATGTACGAAATCAAGACCAATACCGGCAACTGGGAGGGAAACGACCTCTTCATAATGATCTACAGCCTCATAATAGGTCTGGAGCAGAATTTTTGTGCTCGATAGTTTGTTGTCAATGGTTTCATAGACGTTTTTGAATGTGTTGATTTCTTCAGCAGTTATCGTAGTTGCAAGGATCGGTTCGTCGATTTGTACCCACTCAGCACCAGCACTCTCAAGATCTTGCAGCACTTGTATGTAAAGGGGAACAAGTTTATCGAGTAATTTGGTGAAATTTTTTTCGTCAAAGCCTTTTGCTAATTTTAAAAATGTTATGGGGCCGAGGATGACCGGCTTTCCGTTAATCCCAAGATCTTTGGCCTCCAGGAAATAGTTCAGTAAGCGGTTTTCAGTTAGCTCTGGTTCTGAGTCAGAACCAATCTCAGGCACGATATAGTGATAATTGGTGTTGAACCATTTGGTCATTTCTGAAGCAACAGCTTCCTCATTACCACGGGCGATATCAAAATAGGTTTCTAAAGGTACCTTCCCTTGTTGATGATGAAAACGGTCAGGGACAAAGCCGAACATCACAGCTGTATCGAGGACTTGGTCATATAGACTGAAGTCACCGACAGGGATCAGGTCAATCCCGATCACTTTTTGTTTTTTTAGATTATGGATTCGTAGCTCCTTTAAATTTGTAGAAAGTTCATTTTCAGAAATATTACCTTTCCAAAATCCTTCAAGTACTTTTTTCCATTCTCGTTTTTCACCGATTCTTGGATAACCGATTGATGAACTTGCTGCTTTCGACATGTTCATTCCTCCTAGTTCATATTTTGGACAGTAAAAAAGAGCTCTCCCATGCAAGTGTCTGAACTTCTCCGTATTTACGAACAAATCGGGTCAATGTAATAGTGACTCAAAATGTTGTGATGGAGGTCTGACACTGTTCATATGGAACAGCTCATGTTTTGACAGCATGATCAAATTCAGCCTGTGATGACAGACTGATACCGTTAAAACGCGCAACACCTCCCTATTCCTCGTAGGTTCTAGTGCAATCAACAGGCAGGTCTCCTGACTTATGATCTTCACATACCTGCGCCTTCCCATCTATATAAGATAGTGACATCTGGCAGGCAGCTCCCAATTACAGTGGCGGGACCGTGCCGGATTTTCACCGGCCTTCCCTTTTAAGTTGATAAGCCCAATGAACTTATACAACACCTGAGTGATCTGCAATATTCAGTTTTCCGTGTATATGAAAAAAAACCTCTAGAAGAGAGGTTTACATACACACCTCTCTTATTTTTCAAAGCATATGCTTTGCTGGAATTGGCACCACAATCAACACGTATACGTTGATAGGTTGCCGGGTTTCATCGGGCCAGTCCCTCCACCACTCTGAATAAGAGATACTATTTGATTGATTAAGAGCATACTAGCATTGAATAAGTGACCTGTCAACGGTCGGATCAATAAAAATCATCCGAAAAATGATCAATAGGCTAACGGCTTCGGGTGTGAATTGACATTCAATCTAAACGGGAATATAATTTGGTTGGTTGACCAAACAATTGAGGTGAGATGATGACAAAAGATGACAAAAGACAACGACTGATTGATGCGGCGTATAAAGTGTTTGCTCGTAAGGGTTTTAACAACGCATCCATTAAAGATATTGCAAGAGAAGCGGAAATTACGCCTGGCCTTGTCCATTACTACTTCAAAAGCAAGGAAGAATTGCTGATTTCTGTCCAGAATAGCATTCAAAAAAGCTACCAGCAGCAATATGCTGGGAAGGAAGCGCGCGAGCTTAAATTGCAAGAGACGTTAGAGGAAATCAAATCACGTGTTGAAAATGATCCTGACTGGTATCGGTGGAGATATGAATTATTTTCACTTGGTTTGAAAGATGAAAATCTTCAGGAAGAACTGGCTTTAATCCTCGAAAATGGAAGAAAAAGCTTATCTGTGCCTATGAAACAACATACAGAAATGACTGGGAAAGAAGATCAGCTGGCTGCCATCCTGCTGGCATGTTTCGATGGGCTTGCCCTACAAAAAATGGCCGATAAGGACTTCGATCTCGATGGTGCCTATCAAAGCTTAATGGAAATGTTGGAAATCTATTTTAGAAAATAGGTTTCTATTTTCACATGATATTGGTTGGTTGACCAAATAAATATGGTAGGTGGATACGATGCTAAGAATATTAGTAGTTTTGTTGGTATTGTTTGTTCCAAGTATAGCAATAGCAGAAGAAGAAAAGTCCCAAAAAGAGTTGCTTGAGACTTTTATGGAAGAAGCGATGGAAGTATACAAGATTCCTGGAGCCTCTTTAGGTTTAGTCCAGAACGGGGAGGTGACGTTCAAACAATCATTTGGAGAACAGGGCAATGGGGAGCCTGTAACAAATCAAACACTTTTTACGATAGGGTCTGTGAGTAAACCGTTGACAAGCCTGGGTATTTTGAAGCTGGCAGAAAAAGGGGACATCAAACTGGATGAGCCGATCGATACCTATATTTCCTTTGATTATGGACAATCGGACAGTCGGTTCGAAATAACCATCAGACAACTGCTGTCTCATACAAGTGGAATTGGTACATTTGAAGGTCTGCAAGTAGCCGATCAGAATTTAAGAGGGAAAGAAGCAATTGCAGAAGCTGTGGCAGAACTTGAACCAGTCGAACTCACTGCTCAGCCTGGGGAAATCCATCAATATAGCGCTGCCAACTATTTGCTGCTTGGCAAGATCATTGAAGAAGTATCGGGGATTCCTTTTGCAGAATATATGCAAAAGGAAGTGTTTGCAAGCTTGGGAATGGATCGAACGTATGCTACATATTCAGAGGCGGAGAAATCAGGGTACCAACCTGGTCACCAATCGTGGTTCGGAAAACCAATCAAAAGTGATCTTTGGTTTGATGACAGCGGAGCTCCTTATGGGTATATGGCCTCTACAATGAATGATATGACAACGTTCATTACACGATTGGTAGATCGAGAGAGTTTGTTATCTGAACCTTATTTAACGATGTATTTTTCACCTGAGGTCCATAGGAAAGAGGATTACTACTATGGTTTAGGCTGGAGGATGAACACCAATGACGATGATCCTTTTATTTTCCATGGCGGAGAAACGCCGGATACGAGGGCGGAGTTGTTCATCAGCCAATCTAAAGATTATGCCTTTGTATTACTAACAAATAAGAATAATTTTTCAGAAGTCATGCAGACGATCCACATGAAAGAAGGAATCCGATCAATCATTGAAAAACAAGAAGTGAAGCCATTACCCGAAACTAGCTACAAAATGCAATGGTTGACGTTATCCGTGACAGCTTTCATAACACTCCTGTCACTTTGGAACTTGATACGACTGGCAAGGAAAAAGGTGATACATCAAAGATTATGGTTCGCCTTAGCAGCATTTTCAATCCTTTTGGCAATCCTTCTGATTCCGCTTTTGGTTACCATATTTGAAGCACCGTGGCATACATTTGTTGCATATGGGCCGGAGACAGTCTTATTCATCAAAATAATGATAGGTGTTTTCATAATCAATGGGCTAGGGCTCTTTGTAATTTTAGGATGGAATAAGTTGAAGGGAGACTCTCGATCACCGGAACAACTGACAAATGTCATCTGAATGATATGACACTGCTTACTGATGAGTGGAGATCTCAACGTGATAGTGTAGTGGTAGTTCCTTAAGAAAGAAGGTGAATGTATGAAGACCATCTTGACGACAGGGTTAGGAGTAGGAGTCGTTTCAGGGATTGCCGCTATCTTATTGTATGAGGTATTGTGCCATTTATTAGGAGTGACTTTTGAGCAACTGAATCCGACATCAATCATGATTGCTTCCATCATCGTGAATATAATTGGTGCAATAATTTACTCGTCTCTCAAAAAGAAGACGTCCAGTCCGAGAATGTATTATGCAATGATCACGATTGGAGTTGCTTTATTCCTTTCTTGGATGGATTGGGCCTATCCGCCTGAACCCGGAATCGCAGATGTTGCAAATCCGATTCATGCGATTGTAGCTACACTTTCAATCGCTTGGATTCCAATCTGGATCAACAAACGTAAAATAAAAGATTCGAGCGCATCTTTATAAAAATATTGCGAGGAAAGGATATCCATTTTCTCCACTAATATCCACTTTTGCATGTTACTATGTTAATAGAGAAGTAGAAAATAATAAGCGACGTGATAAAAAATGAATCTACTCAGATGGGGTAAACTCCGGTTGTTTCCAAAGCGGTTCGGAATGTTTCCATATATTTTTCTCGTGTATATGTTGATACCGGTCCTTATGATGCGGTCGGAGGTTGGGATGAAAGCGATCTTGGGCTATGCGATGATCGCCTTATTCCTTGTTTCTTACCGTCAGCTTTTTTATTCGATCTATAAAAACAGCCGTTACTTCACATTCTGGTTGTCTGTCCAATTATCCATCATCTTCATATTCAGTCTTTTCTACCAGCCGGATTATCTGTTTCTCGGTTTTTACCCAGCAATCTTTATCGGTTGGTATCCAAAGAAGAAACCGTTCTACACAGGCCTTGCTATGTTATTCATCATCCAAGTGGTCCCTGTCCTGTATCACACCTTCCAAGAAACAAATCCCTACAATCTGGGTTATATTTTCCCATCCATTATCATTTTACTGCTATCACCATTTGGTTTCAGATCGATACGCAAACGGATTGATCTGGAGCAGCAACTTCAACAAGCCAATGCCAAGATCAATGAATACGCAGCAAGGGAAGAACGGATGAGGATTGCTCGGGATTTGCATGATACGCTCGGTCATACGTTATCTCTTATTACATTGAAAAGCCAGTTGGTCGGTCGAGTTGCTTCGATTGATCCCGAAAGAGCCAGGTCAGAAGCTAAGGAAATAGAAAATACATCACGGGCAGCACTGAAGCAGGTACGGGAGCTCGTGTCCGACATGAGGACAGTGAAACTGACTGATGAGTTGGTCGAAATACGACGGATCCTTCAAGCAGCCGGTATTGATTTTGACTTGATCCATCATGACGGTGTTGAAGACATCCCACCGTTGACTCAGAATATTCTCAGTATGTGCTTGAAGGAAGCTACGACCAATGTGATCAAGCATAGTGGAGCAGCCAATTGCTTAATCACAATAAAACATTCTACGACTGAACTGACAGTTACTGTGAAAGATGATGGAATCGGGTTGGATGAAGAAAATTCGAATGGGAACGGATTAAAGGGTATGAAAGAGAGGCTAGAGCTGATTGACGGAAATCTAACCATTACAGGACGAAATGGAACAGTTGTAGAAATGAAGGTTCCACTGGTGCGAAAATCAGAGAAAGCAGGTGCTGGCTTATGATAAAGATTTTGGTAGCGGAAGACCAGAGGATGCTTCTTGGGGCACTCAGTTCTCTGCTTGATATGGAAGAAGATATGGAGGTGATCAGCCAGACGATGAATGGTCAAGAGGCGTTTGAAGCGATTGTTAATCATCAGCCGGATGTGTGTCTCATGGATATTGAAATGCCGGGCTGCAGTGGTCTTGACGTAGCCGGGAAGTTGGCTGAAATTTCACATCCATGCAAAATCATCATACTGACGACATTCGCCCGTCCAGGTTATTTCGAACGTGCTGTTAAAACTGGTGTCCATGGTTATTTACTGAAAGATGGCTCGATCGATGACCTTTCTAATTCCATCCGGAAAGTCGTTTCAGGGCAACGTGTCTTCAGCCCTGAGTTGATGATGACCACCATGACCCAAGAAAATCCGTTGACGGAACGCGAGCAGGAGATTCTTCAGCTTGCTGCTTCAGGCATGACGACGAAGGAAATCACCAAGGAACTTTTCCTTTCTCATGGAACTGTCCGGAATTATATCTCAGAAATCATTCATAAGCTAGAAGCTAAAAACCGGATCGAAGCGATAAAAAACGCCGAAAAGAAAGGGTGGATCTGATCCCTGAGTTCTCAAAACGGTTCATTTTTCCTGCCAGTTTATGAAAGGATGATTGGTCATGTACGGTGCAGTAGACAAGTCTTTGCCGCAACGAATAGCCATTCTTGCATGTGAATGTATTTTCCTTCTGTTTGTGTATTGGTTTTTATTTTTAGAAGGGAACCAAGTTTTCCATTTATCCGACGGCGACTTTGGACGAAAAGTGATGTTGTTTATCTTTTGTCTGATTATATTTGTGAGAATGAGTTTCATGGTGGTTTATTTGTTGAAGCGGGGGATTACGTGGGGAGAAACATGGGGAGTCGTCTTTGCTTTTATGATCTATTATATTGGGTTTTCCTTACTAGGCGGCATCATAGACAAGCCCCTTGATTGGATTGACGGGATCGCCATCTTTATTTTTTTGGCTGGCTCTGTGATCAATACGTTATCTGAAGTATTGAGGAATCAGTGGAAAAAGGATTCTCAGAACAAAGGCAGGCTTTATACAGGTGGATTATTCAAATATGCCATCCACATCAATTATTTCGGAGATGTCGTTTGGGTGATCGGGTTTGCTCTGCTCACCAGGAATTTGTGGTCAGCGTTGGTACCTGCCTTTTTAGTCATAATGTTCGTCTATTTCAATATACCTGAGCATGATCGCTATTTAAGAGAACGATACGGAAATTCATTTGTAGAGTATGAAAAGAAGACGAAGAAACTGATTCCTTTTGTGTATTGATTAGAGGAGGGGAAAATACATGAAAACAACACTGGATAATGGTGAAACACTTTCGTATAAAATAAGACCAGGTGGTGCTTGTAACCTAGTATTGCTGCATGGAAATATGGCATCTTCAGATCAGTGGGATCTTCTTATGGAAGATCTGGATCCAAGATATACAGTGTATGCCGTTGATTTAAGAGGATATGGCAAGTCTACGTACCACACCTCGATTCAATCAATAAGCGATTTTTCGAAAGATTTAAAGTTGTTTACAGATGAACTGGGGTTAAAGTCCTTCCATTTGATGGGCTGGTCGAATGGTGGTGGAGTAGCGATGCAATTTGCAGCTGATTACCCAGAAATAGTAGAGAAATTGATATTGTTAGCATCGATGTCCACTCGTGGATATCCCTTATATGATCCTGACGGAGAAAGAGTTCAAACAAAAGAACAGATTGTGTTGGACACCGGTTTGAACATGATGTTGGACGCACAAAGAAAGATAAACAATTCTTTAAAACAGCGATGGATCAATTGCTCTATTCACGTAACCAACCAGAAGAAAACCGGTATGAAAAATACTTAGAGAATGCGATGGAGCAACGTAATATCCTGGACGTAGCCTATGCTGCCAATAGATTCAATATCAGCACAGCCTCGAATGGTGTGGTCGATGGTACCGGTGACATCGGCCGAATCAAAGCCCCAGCACTTGTACTATGGGGAAAAGAAGATCTTATCACGTCAGAACAAATGACACACGAAATCATCAACGACATGAGAGAGCACGGCATCGAGGTGAAATATTCAACCTTGCCCGCAGGTCATTCTGCACTTATAGATAATTTGGAAGGAGTACTTCGGGAGGTTGAGCTGTTTTTAAGTTCAGAAAACGAACGATGATGACCTCTTCAGAAGAATGAAAACCTACAATATTCCTCAGCAGGAAAGACGTACTCTTTGAAAGTGAGTACGCCTTTCCTGCTGAGGATCAGTTTTCTGGATAGGAGACGATATATCGATCCAGTTTTGGATTTGGATCATTCCACGCGCCTTCAAATACAAACTCTAATTCATAATTTTCATGATCGGTATTTTGTGACATAATACATCCCTTCTTTTTCTTCTTCACTCTCAGGTTCACCGATGACCTCCTTCAGTTCTGATAGATGGATTGTATCCAATGCTGGATCGAAATCTTCAATCGCAGTGATTGTCTTCCTGCCAGTTGAGTTGTCATAGAGGAAGAGGACATGATGGTCAAAATAAGTCGCTGCAGCAGTACTCAGCTCATCCGGTTCTCCCCAGGCTTTTTCGACCTTCTTTAGCGAATCACCAACAGAGAAAGGAACACTATTGATTGTTTGTCGGGATTCATAGGCTAACCCCATGATTTGTCTGATCAAAAGGTCAGGTGAAGATTGTTGTGCTTCTGAAGCTGCAGAACCGAGAGTCGCCCCCAGCAACATAAGAAATGCTACGGTCAAAATCGTGAAGCCCCGTCTAACTAGTTCCATGCTTTTCAATATCAAACATCCTTTCCATATTCGTATCTTTCCTTTTTTATCCAGTTAGACGTCATACACATGAAAATGTATCAGTAAGATTGCTGGAGTCATAGGTAGGTAAAAAGATATGTTCTCTTACGAAAATCCCCGTTACCCTGCCAAATTTGATTTAAACGATCCAGGAAAATCCATGGGAAAACAGGGAAAGAGGTTCACCCACATCCGGGTATAAAGAATCCATCATTTTACATTTGGTTGGAGCGGAATTGAGACGAAGGAATCAATCCTAACTTAACGGACACCAGAGACCTTATTTACCTCCAAATGCCCATTTTCAGCGAACTAGCGGACACCAGAGACCTTATTTTGGAGAATCCGTTCACAATCAGAGGGTTTTGAGACAGATAACGTCTGTGGTGTCCGCTAATAACTGACAATACCACTCTTTTTCGCAATTAACGTCTTACGTGTCCGTTAATCCCAAAAATTCATCCTACTAATATCGAGTCCTAACTCATCTAGGGCTCGTTTTTATTTAAAGATAGGTAAGTATAAAATTCAGGCTACCAAAGGGCTTCGAAGTTGTGGTTTTTCAGTGGAATGTTTTCGTGTTTTGTAGATAAAATCTTGTTTTTGTAGATAATTTCGGATTTTTGTAGATAAATCTTCGCAATTGTAGGTAATTTCAAATTTTTGTAATTTACCTTCTGTTTTTTGTAGATAAATCAGAATTACATATAAGTTGACCAATGATTTTCCCTTATTTACGGTTAATCTCTTTCTTTTTATGAATAAATACCATCTAATTTTGCCTTAATTATTCTGTTTTTCTTCCATAATCGGGAAAAAACATCGATATTTGGAGAGGGGACGAAGTCTTTTGGAAAAGTTTAAGTTTTTTTTGCTGGCGGTTCCAAGAGCCTCCTAACTTGTACAAGATTTTAACATGAAAGTGAAATCGTGGTTGCGATGAGAAGTGTTAGAAGCTTTCCTTTTGCTTATAGTGACAATATTCAGATAATCGACAAAGGATTGTCAAAGGTTTTTAGCAAATTAGTGACAAAGTTCACAACTTCACAAAGTATCGTGAAAATCCTGATAAAATGGAGCCAAGAAAGTAGAAAAAATACTTATTTTCATAGATTTATCTAATGAGAAAAGAGGGGAACTTGTATGAAGCTCAAGTTGGCGTTGTTTGCCGTCATGATGTCTATCCTTACAGTACTGACAGGTTGTGAGCAATTAACCGTGTTGGATCCGAAAGGACCTCAAGCTGAAAGGTTAGCCAGTGACATCATGTTGACGATGTTGATGATGGCGGGAATTGTGATTGCAGTTTTCGTTTGGCTTGTGATCATGTTGGTGAAATACCGTGCATCCAAACAACCTGCAGACTATGAACCACCTCATATTGAAGGTAATCCGTGGGTGGAAGGAATATTGGTCGGGATTCCGGTTTTGATTGTTGCTTTCCTTTCTTTCGTTTCTGTTCAAAGTAACTATATCGTGGAATCTGCCCCGCAAGGATATGAAGAGAAAGAACCATTGGTCGTCTATGCTTCATCCTCGGACTGGAAGTGGCATTTCAGTTATCCGGAAGAAGGGATCGAGACGGTCAACTATTTATACATTCCAACAGATCGACCACTTGAATTCAGACTTTACTCACACGGACCGATCACGAGTTTCTGGATTCCTCAGCTCGGTGGGCAGAAATACGCAATGAATGCCCACGTAACGAAACTTCATCTGGCGGCTGACGTTGAAGGGGATTATATGGGACGAAATGCGAACTTCAGTGGTGAAGGATTTGCTGAGAACAAGTTCGATGTGACAGCCATGAACCAGGAAGAATTTGATGATTGGGTGAAAGAAGTAAAAGCAACGGCTGAACCGATCACCGAAGAAAAATTCGAGAAACTGCTAGAACCAGGTCATCTTGGCAGGATGACGTTCACCGGAACACACTTAGAATTCTCACCGGCTCCAGAACATCATCACGAAGGTGACAAGTATGAAGATAAAGATGAACATAAGCATTCTGAAGAACATCATTCAGCTTCCGATAAGGAAAGCTCCGATCACGATAAACACATGAATCACGACGAGTAAACGAACAGGTTTTACCGATTAAAGATATTTCGAAAGGAGTCAAAGCGTATGGAATTCTTTGAACGATTTGCCATACCACATCCGAGTTTTGCGATATATGCTTCAATGGTGGCAGCCGGTCTTACGCTGATCGCGATTGTCGCCGGCTTGACCTATTTTAAAAAATGGGGCTATCTCTGGCGGGAATGGATTACGACGGTTGACCATAAACGCATTGGGATCATGTACCTCATCTCTGCGTTAATGATGCTTTTCCGTGGTGGCGTAGATGCCATCATGATGCGCGCTCAGCTTGCTGTGCCAGACAATACGCTTTTGGATTCACAACACTATAATGAAATTTTTACAACGCACGGGGTCGTCATGATCCTATTCATGGCAATGCCGTTCATCATATTTTTTATGAACTTTGTCGTACCACTGCAAATCGGGGCGCGTGATGTTGCGTTCCCACGCTTGAACGCACTCAGTTTCTGGCTGTTTTTCATGGGTGCAATGCTTTTCAACATTTCATTCATGGTCGGCGGATCGCCTGACGCAGGGTGGACATCGTACTTCCCGCTTGCAGATGGAGAGTCTGTAGGTTCGCACTATTATATGATTGCGATTCAAATCGCTGGTATCGGTACTTTGATGACAGGGATCAACTTCATTACAACGATTCTTAAAATGAGAGCTCCCGGCATGACATTGATGAAGATGCCGATGTTCACATGGGCTTCTCTCATTACGAGCGTAATCATCGTGTTCGCGTTCCCTGTATTGACCGTTGCACTTGCAATGGGGACGATGGACCTCTTATTCGGAACACAGTTCTTCACATTGGAAAATGGCGGAATGGCGATGCTCTGGGCAAACCTGTTCTGGGTTTGGGGACACCCTGAAGTGTATATCTTGATTCTGCCGGCATTCGGGATCTACAGTGAAATCATTTCAACCTCTGCTCGCCGTAATCTATATGGCTATAAATCGATGGTTGGATCCATGGTGTTGATCTCGCTTCTATCATTCGTCGTATGGGCCCACCATTTCTTTACAATGGGTCAGGGAGCATTTGCGAACAGCATTTTCTCCATCACGACGATGGCGATTGCGGTTCCGACGGGAGTCAAGATATTCAACTGGCTGCTGACATTATGGAAAGGAAAAATCGAGTTTACGACGCCAATGCTCTATTCCATCCTTTTCATTCCTCTCTTCACACTGGGTGGGGTGACAGGGGTCATGTTGGCGATGTCGGCTGCAGACTATCAATATCATAATACGATGTTCCTGGTCGCTCACTTCCATAATGTGATCATTCCAGGTGTCGTGTTTGCGATGCTTGCTGGTCTGACGTTCTACTGGCCGAAAATGTTCGGTTTCATGTTGAATGAGAAAATCGGAAAGTGGACCGCATGGTTGCTTTCGATCGGTTTCCTGCTCGCCTTCATGCCGATGTATGTGACAGGTTTGGATGGTCAGGCACGACGTATGTACACCTATTCTGAATCAACAGGTTTTGGTCCTTTGAATATGGTCTCATTTGTTGGAGCGGCGATCATGGCAGTCGGCTTTGTACTGATCGTTTACAACATCTACTACAGTGTACGCTATGCTTCAAGAGACATCAGTGCAGATCCATGGGATGCACGTACGTTAGAGTGGGCAACTCACACACCGGTGCCTGAATATAACTTTGCGATCACACCGGAAGTGGCATCAAGTGAGGCATTATGGGACGTCAAGAAAAAGGGTCATGTGTTGTTTAAAGGGGATTATGAAAAAATCCACATGCCGAACAACAGTGGTGTACCGTTTATCATGAGCTGTATTTTCTTTGCATGGGGCTTCTCGCTCGTATTCAGCTTATGGATTCCGGCGATCATCACTACAATCGGAATCTTTATATGTATGACCTTGCGCTCTTTTGAGAAAGATCACGGACATTATATTTCTGTGAAAGAGATTGAAGACACAGAATCAGAAATGCGAGGTGCTTAAAAATGAAGATTGATCACTCGCTGCCGTTAGAATATAGCACAGAAGAAAATCGTTTGAAGATTTTGGGGTTTTGGATTTTCCTAGGTGCGGAAATCATGCTTTTTGCGACACTTTTCGCATCCTATTTTACACTCTATGACCGTACTGGAAGCGGTCCGACCGGAGCAGAGATCTTCCATATCACGCCTGTGTTATTCGAGACGATCTTACTTTTGACAAGTAGTTTTACGATTGGACTAGGTATCCATGCGATGCGTCTTGGCAGAAAAAAAGCGATGATGGGGTTCTTCATCGTCACGTTATTGCTGGGGCTAGCATTTTTAGGCGTTGAAATCTTTGAATTCGTCACATATGTGCATGAAGGGGCAGGAATACAAACGAGTGCGTTCACCTCGATCCTGTTGACCACATTGGGAACACACGGGGCACACGTGACGCTTGGGCTTTTCTGGGGGCTTTACATCCTCATTCAGGTGAAAAGGGACGGTTTGACTCCTGAAACGGGGAATAAATCCTTTATTTTCTCACTTTACTGGCATTTCCTAGATGTCGTTTGGATCTTTATCTTCAGCTTCATCTATCTGAAAGGAATGATGTAATATGAGCGAATTATTTCCTCTCAAACAGGTTATGGGATTTGTCTTTTCCCTGGTCCTGACTGCAGTTGCTTTAGGGGTATATTTCTTTGACATGTCGTTTGCAGTAGGGATGACTGTCCTTCTCATCACTGCTTTCATTCAAGCAGGCCTTCAGCTTGTCGTGTTCATGCACGCAGGCGAAACCGAAGACAAAGGTGCCATTTATACCAACGTATACTACGGCGTCATCATCGCTCTTGTTACGATCTTTGGTACACTGCTCGCATTGGTCTGGGATATGGGATAAGTGAAGAAGAAAGTATAATATAAAAGCAAGGGGCTGACCCAGAACTTTGATATCCTCAAGGTTTGGGTCGGCCTTTTTTAGTTTACATAGATTTTCCTGAAATCGTAACGGACACCAGAGCCGTTATTTGGTCACTTAAGGCGGAGTTTCAGAATTTAGCGGACACCAGGGCCGTTATTTGTGAACAAAAGAGCTGATTCACTAAGAATTTAACGAAATAAGAACTCTGGTGTCCGTTATTTTTATAAAGGGACGATATTTTGGAAAATAAGGTCTCCTGTGTCCGCTAAGGGTCTATCCGAAATTGTTTCAGCTAACTTTCTAGAATAAATAAAAAATTTGCAACAGGTCGTTATGCTGCAAATTTTAACGTTCATATGTAAACATTTTAATCGGCTTAAAACTTGCCAAAAGGCGTGTTTTCTTCCGTTTGAAGTGGATTTGACGGAATTCCTTTATAACTTTTCGCAAGCATTTCCTCCGTTGCTGCAAAAAACAATCCGATCAGGAAGATAAAAACAGAACCAGTGATGGTTCCGATGCCAATCGAAATCAAAAGACTGGAACCGTTTACAAGAAAACCGAATAAAAACATCATAACACCTATGGAAAGTACTGATCCGCCAACAAACTTTGTAGCGTTCAATAGTTTTGTTCGTGATTGCATGTTCTCAACCCCTTTCCTCTATTATTCATCCTCATTCACAAATTTGTCAAATACTTTTCACCTTTTGTACACACTTTTTTTGGTTTCTTAATCATGCTAAGAAAGCATGCATTCAATAAGGTAAGGGGTAGTTTTCTTGATCGAGCCCGTTTAATTTAAATTTATGAGAAATCACTTATTGAGATAGATTCCTTGTTTTGAAATAATTGGAATAAAGCAAGTGAAGAGTTAAATGGCATATCACACTTAATTAGGAGTGATTAATTTGAAGAATGGAAAGAAATCATTAATCGCTGTTTTGTTAAGTAGGATTGTTGTTATGTTCACTTTAGATCATAATGGATGGAGCTTCATAAAAGACTTATGGATTTATATGAAATTAAAATGGAAAAAACGTAATCCGAGTACAATGTAATTATAGGACGTGTTTAAAAATGTTGAATGATCTAAAGTCAGATTGTGAAAATTGCTTTGCGTTGTGCTGTGTAGCTTTGCCCTATGGAAAATCAGCTGACTTTCCTTTTGACAAAGGTGGCGGTGACCCATGCCGAAATCTATGTTCAAATAGTCTATGTTCAATCCATGACCAATTGAGGGAGAAAGGCTTTCAGGGCTGCGTATCCTATGAGTGTTTCGGTGCTGGTCAGCATGTTTCCCAAAACATTTTTGAGGGGAAAGACTGGCGTGGCGATCACGGACATGCTGAAGAAATGTTTGCGGTGTTTCCTCTTGTACAACAATTTTATGAAATGCTCTGGTATCTCAGCCAGGCGTTGACATTAAAGGAAACCGAATCTTTTCAAGCGAGCCTTCAAAAGTTATACGATGAAACGGTTGAACTAACGGAAAAACACCCAGAAGAAATCTTGAAAATAGATGTAACGGATCATCGAGGAAAGGTTAACGCTCTATTAATCAAAACGAGTGAACAGTATAGAAAAGATAGTAATGCTGGGAAAAAGAATAGGGTAAAGAAAATAGAATATATTGGCGCCAATTTAAAAGGGTTAGACTTTAAAGGAGCGGATTTTCGGGGAAAACTGATGATCGCAGCTGATTTAAGCCAGTGTGATTTTCGGAAAGCTGACTTTGTCGGGGCTGACCTTAGGGAAGCAAACCTAAGCGGAGCTAACCTGAAAGACGCCCTTTTTCTTACACAATCTCAAATCAATTCAGCAAAAGGTGATCAACATACTAAAATACCAAACTATTTAGAGAGACCAATTCACTGGTTGAAATAAATCCGGAGAAGCAGTGGAGACGCTGCTTCTTTTTCTATTCACACAGGAAAATGTGAAAATAGCATTCAGCTGGATATGAAACATCCAACGATATGAAATTTTTATCAAATCCTCTTCATCGGTTAATTTTTAAAATTTTGGCACACTTCTTGCATTTGTTTTGGGTAAACGGAGAAGGAGTGATGCATTTATGAAAGCGGCAACAAAAAAGTATATCAACTTGAAGACACCTTTACCTGGGCCCAAATCCCAAGAATTGATAAAGAGGAAAGAAGAAAGTGTTCCTCGGGGGCCGTTCAACACATCTCCTGCTTTTATAAAGCATGCGGAAGGAGCACTGATCACTGATATCGATGGCAACACGTTGATTGATTTGGCCGGAGCGATTGGGTCTTTGAATGCTGGTCATTGTCCACCAAATGTCGTAAAAGCGATACAGGAACAGGTCGAGAAATATATTCATCCATGTTTTCACGTCATGATGTACGAGCCATATATCGAGCTTGCGGAAAAACTGAACGAACTTACACCAGGAAACCACGCAAAGAAAACCTTTTTCCTGAATTCAGGTGCTGAAGCCGTCGAAAACGCGGTGAAAATCGCCCGTAAATATACGGGAAGGCGTGCGATCGTGTCGTTCGATCGAGGCTACCACGGCCGGACCTTGCTGACAATGTCACTGACCAGCAAAGTGAAACCATACAAAAACGGCTTCGGTCCATTCGCTACGGATACGTACAAGCTTCGCCATCCTTATTATTACCGCAAGCCTCAAGGTATGATGGATGAAGAGTTGGATGAGCTGTACTTGAAGCAGATCAACGACTTTTTCTTAGGTGAAGTGCCGCCAGAAGACATTGCAGCATTCATCATGGAACCGATCCAGGGGGAAGGCGGATTTATCGTTCCATCCAAGAACTTTGTGCAAAAAGTACGGGAGATTTGCGGGGAGCATGGAATCCTGTTCATCGCCGACGAAGTACAGACAGGCTTCGGAAGGACTGGGAAGATGTTCGCCTCTGAACACTTTGATATCGATCCTGATTTGATAACCATGTCAAAATCGATCGCAGCAGGAATGCCGATCAGCGCTGTTACCGGAAGAGCAGAAGTGATGGAAGCCCCAAACCCTGGTGAAATCGGAGGCACGTATGGCGGAAGTCCATTAGGATGTGTGGCAGCTTTAGAGGTAATCAAGTCCTTACAGGAAGATGGTTTGGTTGAAAGGGCGAATCACATCGGAGACATGATTACAGAGCGCTTTCAGAGCCTGCAGGAAACGTATGGCATCATTGGCGATATACGAGGCGTCGGGGCGATGTGTGCGATGGAAATCGTCAAGGATCAAAATACGATGGAGCCCGACAAAGAACTTACAGGTAAAATCGTCGCAGAATGCAATCGCAGAGGTGTCATCCTTCTAGGAGCAGGGTTATACGGCAATGTCATCCGTACCCTGAGCCCGCTTGTGATCACCGATGATCAGCTGAGCGAAGCACTAGATGTAATTGAAGAAGTCATTCATGATTTAACTTAATTAAAAAGGTGGTGGCCTGAAGTGATGAATACAACATTAGTGAAAAAAGACTTATATATCGGAGGGGGACACGTAGCTACCAATGACTACGTTCCTCTCTATTCACCCTATAATCAAATGAAGATTGCAGAAGTGGCAGAGGCGTCCAGAGCGGATGTCGATCAAGCGGTGGAAGCGGCGGAAAAGGCACGTCTGATTTTGAGAAAAATGCCGGCTCATAAGCGTGCGGCAATCCTTGAAAAAATTGCCCGCATACTTGACGAGCGGAGTGAAGAGGCAGCGAAAATCATCGCCTCCGAAGCTGCAAAACCGATCAAAATTGCAAGAGGAGAAGTTGCAAGGACGGTTCAAACATATAAATTCGCAGCAGAGGAAGCGAAACGGATCGGCGGAGAGACGATACCGCTCGATGCAGCACCAGGCGGGGAAAACCGGATCGCATATACAATCAGGGAACCAGTCGGGATTGTTGCAGCAATTACTCCTTTCAATTTTCCAATGAATTTGGTCGCCCATAAAGTCGGTCCATCCATCGCTGCCGGCAATCCCGTCATTCTCAAGCCGGCTGAACAGACACCGTTATCGGCTTACTTTCTCGCTGAAATTGCAGAAGATGCCGGGATGCCAGCTGGTGGTTTGAACGTGGTCACTGGGAAAGGTGAAACGGTCGGGGATGCGCTCGTGAAGGATCCTCGGATCAAAGCGATCACGTTCACGGGCAGTCCGGAAGTCGGTAAGCTCATCAGGCGGAATGCAGAGCTTAAAAAAGTGACACTAGAACTCGGCTCGAACTCCGGGGTCATCGTCGATCAGGGCGTCGATGTGGATAAAGTCGTCAAAAGAGCCGTACAGGGTGCGTTCGCCTTCCAGGGACAGGTCTGCATTTCTTTACAGCGGATCTATGTGCATGAAAACATTTATGAGGAGTTCATCAAGAAGTTTACAGCGGAAACACAACAACTCCGACTGGGTGATCCTCATGATGAAGACACCGATATTTCAGCGATGATTTCTAAAGATGACGTCACCCGAAGCGTAGACTGGATTGAGGAGGCAATCAAAGCGGGTGCCGGACTTGCTTCCGGGTACAGTATCCATGGCCATATCCTTTCACCTACTGTACTCGTTAATGTCGATCCAAATACGAAAGTCTCCTGTCAGGAGGTCTTTGCGCCGATTGTGATGATCAACAAAGTTTCATCTGTGAAAGAAGCGGTTGCTTATGTGAATGATTCGAAATACGGACTGCAGGCAGGGGTTTATACGAACGATATCGGCGTCGGTCTGGATGCCGTGGATGAGCTTGAGGTTGGCGGCGTTCTGATAAATGATATCCCGACATTCCGTGTCGATCATATGCCGTATGGCGGAATCAAGGAAAGCGGTACTGGTCGTGAAGGATTGAAATATGCAATCGATGAGTTATCAGAAATGAAACTCGTCATCATAAATAAAAATTGATCATCGATAAAAGTCGTTCTCTTCGGAGTGCGGCTTTTTTGCACGTGTCATAATTTCAAAATTGAAAGAATTAATTTCAAAAATGAAAGATTAAGACTTTAATCGATAACGTGTTAAAGAGTCATGCAAATATACCTTTATAAAAAAATTCTCTAATCTCTGCCAATAAAGGGTTAAGAATGATTTCTGAATTTTTTGGCATGATACTTGCATTTTAATCGTGTGAAAATTCCAATTAAAAGAGGTGAACAAGATGTCAGCAGAAACAAAGACACAAACTAGATATGAATATGGCGGAGATGAATTTGTTTTCGTAGAGCTGTCAGAGTCCATGACATTAGAGGCAATGTTCAAAGGAATGGCAATCACGAATAAACTTGCAGAACAAAATAGAGAAGGCATCATCGATATTTGTCCAGGAAATGCCTCGTATATGATTCGAGTCGATCCTGAGGTATTGCATCCGAATGAGTTGATTTCAGTACTGAAAGAAATTGAAGCGTCCTTAACCGATTACGAAGAGACGACGATTCACTCGAGACTTGTGGATGTACCGATCTTGTTCGAGGATCCATGGACGTATGAAGCGTTGATGAAATTCCGGGATAACCACCAGGATCCAGATTCGACAGACCTGGAATATTCAGCAAGGATCAATGATTTCGAATCGAAGGAAGAGCTGATCCAGAACATCAACGATTTTCCGTTTCTCGTTTCCATGGTCGGTTTCGTGCCAGGTTTACCTTTTTCGTTCCAATTGACTTCACAAGAAAAGCAGATCGAGGTCCCAAAATATGTGAGACCAAGAACCTTCACGCCAGAACGGGCATTTGGATTCGGCGGAGCATTTGCCGTCATCTACCCGGTCCAGGGGGCAGGAGGCTATCAACTGTATGGGACAGCAGCTGCGCCAATTTTAGATGTAGAACAGAAGCTTGAAGATTTCAAAGAATCAATGGTGTATTTCAGACAGAGTGACATTTTAAGATATCGAAGCATCTCGATGGACGAGTACGAGAGGATCAGGAAAGAAGTTGAAGAAGGGAGGTTCCGTTACCGTACGAGAGAAATGTCGTTCACACCAAAAGATGTTATGAAAAATCCGGAAGAATTCGCAAGCAAGGTGATGAGGAGGTTATACGATGATCAACGTTAAAGAGCCAGGACTTATGACGACCGTTCAAGATAATGGACGAAACGGATATTACAGCTTCGGTATGCCTCCATCAGGTGCGATGGACAAGTATTCATTCATTGTCGCTAACCTTTTGGTGGGAAATGATGAAAACGCTGCCGTACTCGAAGCGACGTATCTCGGTCCAACGCTGGAATTCGACTGTGAAACGACGATCGCAGTCACAGGCGGGGAAATCCCTCCAAAATTGAATGGTGAACCGTTCGGACTTTGGAAACCTGTGCATGTGGAAAAAGGAGATGTCCTTTCGTTTGATTTTGTGAAAAGCGGAACCAGAGTGTATATCGCGGTCGCTGGTGGAATCGATGTCCCAATCAAAATGGGATCTCGCTCAACCTACACATTATGCGGTATCGGAGGTTTTGAAGGACGTGCTCTTCAAAAAGGCGATGTGCTCAAAACCGGTGAAGCTAGCAATCCTCCAGCAAGCACAGAAATCACTCTATCAGAAGAACTGATTCCGAAATACGGCAACCGTCATGAAATCAGGGTGATCATGGGGTTGTGCAGTTACAGGTTGACGGAGGAAAGCAAAAAGAAGTTCTTTGACATTGAATGGACCGTCACGCCTGATGCGAACCGGGTAGGATATCGCTTCAAAGGCGAACCACTCGAATTTGTTGAACGTGAACAGCCATTTGGTGCGGGAAGTGACCCTTCGAATGTAACGGATCTAGGCTATCCGATTGGATCCATCCAAATACCAGCTGGAATCGAACCGATCGCTCTGTTGAATGATGCTGTGACAGGTGGAGGATATGCGACGATCGCGACAATCATCAGTATTGATTTGTTCAAAATGGGTCAAATTAAGTCCAATGACAAAGTGAAATTCATCGAGGTCTCACTTGATGAAGCGATAGAAGCTCGAAAAGAATTGAATGCGAAATTGGACCAGGTCAAAGAAACTATTAAAACCGTATCTATTGGAGGATGAGAAAATGGCAGAGAAAACCCCAGTTGTATCACCAATTCCAGGAGTGTTTTACAGAAGAGAAAGTCCAGATAAAGATGTATACGTGAACGAAGGCGATGAAGTGAAAGAGGGAGACGTCATCGGTCTGGTGGAAGTGATGAAGAACTTCCATGAAGTCACGTCAACGGAAAGTGGTGTAGTCGTCTCGTTTTCTGTTGAAAATGAAGCGATCATTGAAGCAGGACAAAAAGTCGCGATCATCGAGACAAAATAAAGAAACAGACAACCGTGTTTAAGGGAGAGGATCGTTATGACATATTTCAATAAAGTATTAATCGCAAACCGTGGGGAAATTGCTAGACGGATCATGCGTACATGCAAGAAGCTGGGGATCCAAACCGTAGCAGTCTATTCAGATGCTGATCAAGAGGCACCTTTTGTAAAAGAAGCTAGTGAGGCGGTTCATATCGGGCCCTCACAAGCGAAGAAGAGTTATCTTCAGGTGGACAAGGTGCTCCAGGCGGCGAAAGAAACCAATGCGGATGCGATCCATCCAGGGTATGGATTCCTATCTGAAAATGAAGGCTTTGCTAGACGCTGTACAGAAGAAGGGATCACCTTCATCGGCCCGACCCCTGAAGTGATCAGTCTGATGGGGAGTAAAATCGAAGCACGAAAGCAGATGGAAAAAGCGGGCGTTCCAGTCGTACCCGGTTGGAGCGGAAACATCGAAACAGTCGAAGAGGCGCTGCGAATCGCTGATGAACTCACCTATCCATTGATGCTGAAAGCGAGTGCTGGAGGCGGCGGTATCGGCATGGAACTCGTGCGAAATGCGGAAGAACTGGAGAAAGTCTTTTCTTCCACAAAACAAAAAGCGGATTCATTCTTCGGGGATGGAACGGTATTCCTTGAAAAGTGGATCGAAAACCCGCGCCATATCGAGGTGCAGGTAGCCTGTGACGAGCATGGGAATGCCGTTCATTTATTCGAAAGGGAATGCTCGATCCAGCGCAGGAACCAAAAGATCGTCGAAGAGAGTCCGTCACCGTTCCTGGATGAAAAGGTGCGGAAAGACCTTTGTGAAACGGCGGTTCGAGGTGTCTGCAACATCAATTACACCAATGTCGGGACGATGGAGTTCATTTTCGACGAGCATCAAAACTATTACTTTTTAGAAATGAATACGAGGCTGCAAGTTGAACATCCCGTTACAGAAGAAATCACAGGATTGGACCTGGTAGAATTACAGCTTAAGATCGCGTCAGGTGAGAAGCTCGGTCTAACACAAAAGGATATCCAGAAGTCAGGGCATTCGATTGAGGTCCGCTTATATGCGGAAGACCCGAACACGTTCTTCCCTTCACCTGGGACGATTCAAAAACTGGATGTCCCAACCGACGGCGTCAGACTGGACTTTGCAGTGGAAGAAGGTAGCACTGTATCACCGTTCTATGATCCGATGATCGGGAAAATCATTGCGTTCGATGTCAACCGCAACGCTGTAATTGAAAAGATGGATAACGCATTGCGTGGATTGAAAGTCGAAGGGATCACGACAAATCTGGAGCTATTAGAAGACATCGTCATCGATGAAGATTTCAAGAATGGTAACTTCACAACCAAGTTTGTAGAAAATAGAGCAGCCAAACAGAAAGCATAAAGAGATGGGGAGGCGGAACTGTGTATAAAGTAGATTTGAATTGTGACATGGGAGAAAGCTATGGGTTATACGAAATGGGCAACGATGAGGAAATGATGCGCTACATTACATCAGCCAATATTGCCTGCGGCTATCACGCAGGTGATCCTCATACGATCCGTAAGACCGTGATGCTGGCAAAAGAACATGGGGTTCAAATTGGAGCTCACCCAGGCTTTCCGGATCTGATCGGATTCGGGAGGAGACACATGACTGCGACAGCAAGTGAGATTCGGGATTATGTCCTTTATCAGCTCGGTGCATTAAGGGAATTTGCGAAGTTATATGATGCCGATATCCAGCATTGTAAGCCGCATGGTGCACTGTTCATGATGGCGATGGAGAATGAGGACATCGCCAAAGCGATTCTCGAAGGATTAGCGAAGGTAGATCCTGAGATTATCGTCTATGCATTGAACAATTCAGCAGTCGTCGAAGCCGGTAAGAAGATGGGGATCCGCGTTGCAAAGGAAGTCTACTCGGACCGTGAACACACGGACACCGGTTCGATCGTAATCACCCGAAAAGGATCGACCATTACGGATTATGATCAGATGGCAGAACGGGTTGTCCGCATGGTGAAAGACGGGAAAGTCGAAACACACCTCAATGAAACAGCAGATGTGAAGGCGGAAACGGTCTGCATCCATGGCGATACACCGGGTGCTCCGAAACTGGCAAAAGCGATCCGCGACGCATTGGAGAGGAATGATGTCGAAATCACCGATGTCCGAAACATCATCTAACCTGACAGTAAGGCTTTTCTGCTATAATGCCCCTATAACAAGCAGTAAAGCAAATGCCGTTTGCTGGCATATCAATTATTTCGATAAACGCCTTCGAGGGGGGCTTGAATTTGATTTTATGGAAAGATGTCCTTAAACCTGTTTCTCTAAAACTTACAATCGATCAAACAATAGCTGAAGTGTTGGACCTTTTTACTGAAAGCAACAGCGACATCGCGTTTGTATTTGATGGTGATCAAGTATTGGGGTACGTCAATAAAGACGTTCTTCTTAACCAGATCCGCCATTCCAAGGATCTTGAAACCCCCATCGAATACAAAGACGATATTCTGATCATTCCATATCAAGCCCCTATCGAGTATTACTTCAATTGTTCAGTCTATCTGGCTGTGACGGACGGTTTCATCGGTTATATCACACAGACCGATGCGCTTCATAAAGTGAACGGAATGAAATTCGAACAGATCAACAAAAGCATTGATAGCGCCGAAATCGGAATCGTGACGATGGATACGGATTATAAAGTGACCTTCATGAATGTAACGGCTGAAGAGATTCTCGGTATTTCGAGAGCCTTCCTGGTCGATCGGCATTACCGGCAGTTGATCCGCATCGATCAGGACATCAGCCGGGTTTTAGAAGGTGCCCAGCTCATGAATGTGACGACTTCCTTCAATTTTAAAAATATGACGGGGCATCTGTCTCCAATCTACGAAAACGGGAAGGTCATCGGCATCGTCCATATCTTCCACCTGCAGAAGCGTTTTGAAGAAACCGCGAAAGAATTAGAGTTTGTAAGAGAACTGAACGAAGACTTGAAAGCGATTTATTCATCGTCCAACGAGCAGATCCTTGTCGTAAACGGAAAAGGTGATATACAGAGAATCTCAGGCACCTATCTTGAAACGTTCTGGGGAGAGCTGGATAAAGACATGATCATCGGCTCTAATGTCTATAAGCTGGAGGAGAAAGGCGTCTTCCGGCCAAATATATTCGATCAGTGCTTGACTGAAAAAAGAAAGCTTTCGCTTGTCCAAGAATCGAAGGATGGAAATAAAGTCTGGTCGACAGCAACCCCAGTGTTCGACGGGGAGAAAATCAAGAAGATCGTCGTCATTTCACGGGACATTTCATCCAAGGACAAGCTCGATGGAAAAAGGACTCCTGAACATAGAGATGACCTTAAAAACGGTGACGAACCAAAACAAAAGCTGATCTACAAATCAAAAGTGATCTCGGATCTCGTGAATGAAATGAAACAGATCGCAGAGGTTGATTCAACCGTGCTTCTATACGGTGAGTCCGGTGTCGGGAAAGAGGTCTTTGCCCAATATATCCACAGCCATAGCAAACGGAAGGATCACCCGATCGTCAGCATGAATTGCGGGGCGATCCCGGAAAACCTGCTCGAAAGCGAAATGTTCGGGTATGAAAAAGGAGCCTTCACAGGAGCCGTTTCGACAAAGAAAGGGCTGTTCGAGCTAGCGGATAAAGGGACGCTATTCCTGGATGAAATCACCGAACTTCCATTGAACATGCAAGTGAAATTGCTGCGTGCCCTTCAGGAGCTTGAGATTGTCAGGGTAGGCGGCGTCAAGACCATCAAGATCGATGTCCGGGTCATCGCGACGACCAACCGTGACATCAAGAAGATGGTCCAGGAAAAGAAGTTCAGAGAAGACCTTTATTACAGAATCAATGTTATCCCGATCCAGATCCCGCCGCTGCGGAAACGGAAGGAAGATATCGTCTCGCTGTCCCTGCATTTCATGAATGAAATCAACACCACGTATAAAAAGGAAAAGAGCCTGTCAAGGGAAGCATTGCTGCTGCTGGAAAGCTACAGTTGGCCGGGGAATGTCCGTGAATTGCAAAACGTCATCGAAAGGCTCGCCGTCACGACGACAAATCCGGTGATCGAACAAGAAGATGTGCTGAAGATTTTATATGACAAAGCGACCGCAGACCGTGATTCCCAGGTTTTCGTCTCGGAGGTTTTCCCATTGAAGGATGCCGTAAAGGATTTAGAAGAACAGTTGGTTTCATTGGCATTGCAGAAATACGGTACAGCAGCCGAAGCGGCGAAAGCCCTGCAGGTCAGCCCGGCGACCATCAGCCGGAGAATGAATAGCCTCTTGAAAAAGGGAGAGTGAGGGCATGCTTTCATTACCGGAGACACGGTTCGATTTTTGCGGAGACGAGTATATCTTCGCCCAGATTACAAATGACATGAGCGCAGAAAGCAACTTCAAAGCGATCGCGATCACCAATGAATTACGTCGGCGGAACATTCCGGGGATCATCGAAATCTATCCCGCAAATGCCTCTTATCTTGTCCGATATGATCCCGAGGTGTTGTCGCCATTCAGCTTATTAGACTATTTGAAGGAAATCGATATCACGAAAAGCGATGAATCAGAGTTGAACATGAAATGCAAGATCGTCGAGATCCCGATCTGGTATGATGATCCGGTCACCAAAGAGTACTCGATCCGTTTCAACGAACGGAATAAAGAGATTACCGAGTCGAACTTCGATTTCGTGATGAAGCTGAACGGATTCAAGGATAAAGACCGGTTCATCGATGCGCATTCCAAAGTCCCGCATCTGATCACGATGCTCGGATTCACGCCCGGCACAGCATGGACATACCCGCTCGGCATACCGCGAGAAGAAATCATCCGTGCACCCAAATACACGAGTCCAAGAACGCAAACACCAAAGCTTGCGATCGGAATCGGCGGTGCGTTTTCGGTGATCTATCCGACGCAATCTCCGGGAAGCTACCAGTTGATCGGGATGTCAGCGGTACCGGTTTATGAGCACCAACAGCGATTAGAGGCATTCAAGGATTCGATCTTCCTCGCGAGTCCAGGCGACCTGTGGAAGTACCGGACGATTGATGAAAGCGAATACCGTTCCATTACAAAAGAAGTAGAAGATGGCACATACCGCTATAAAATGAAAGATGTCCACTTTTCAGCTGAGGAATATATCCGGAAGGAAGAGAAGTACCTTTCCGAGTTAATGGAGGACTTTTAATTGATTAACGTGATCGAGCCTGGATTCATAGCGACAATTCAAGATGGCGGCAGGAACGGCTATTATCATCTCGGTGTGCCTCCTTGTGGAGCGGCGGACAAGTTGTCGTTTCAGATCGGCAATCTCTTATTGGGTAATCCGCCTTTCAGTGCCGGTCTGGAAATCACCTTGGCTGGGCCTACTGTGGTTTTCGAGAAAAGCACGGTCATTACGGTTACCGGGGCTCCTGCAAATGTGACACTGAATGGAAAACAGATGGCGATGTGGGAAGTCTTCAAGGTCAAAAAAGGCGATGCGTTATCGATTTCCTATTCAACAGAAGCGATAGGTGTTTTCACGTATATGTGTGTGTCCGGAGGCATCACAGTTCCTGAAATTTTAGGAAGCCGCTCGACCTATACCTTAGGCGATTTCGGAGGATTTTTAAGCAGGAAGTTGGAAAATGGGGATGCCGTTCCGATTAGTGAACCATTGCCAGGTGCCTTCAATCGAGTCGGGAAAAGCGTGGAGAATCCTTACATCCCCTCTTTTTCAAACAAAGTCGATGTCCATGCTGTAATGGGTGTTTCGGGTAATGAAATCAGCGATGAAGGCATTACGAAGTTTTTAAACAACGAATGGGAGGTGAAGCTTGAATCCAACCGGGTTGCCTATCGATTCGACGGGGAAACGATTCCGTACAAAGACTATGAACCCCCATTCGGGTCAGGGAACAGTGCAGGAGGTGTGGTTGACTTCGCTTATCCGATCGGAGCGATCCTCGTACCGAATACAGAAGAAGTCATCCTCTTGTTGAACGACGCAACAGTAGGAGGAGGGTTCGTCATGGCGGGTACCGTCATCAGTCCGGATTTAAGCTATCTGGCCCAAGCGAGGCCAGGATCGTCTGTCCGTTTCCATGCTGTTACCGTCCAACAGGCAACGCAGCTCCGTTTAGAGCAAAAGAAACAGTTGAATGACTTGGTCGAACAATTGCAATAAGCGGTAGAGCTGGCCAATAAGTGTCTGAGTCTCTCCGAACGTAACAACATTTTGAGAAAAATCGTGATTTTGATACAAAATGTTGTGTTGGAGGTGTCTGACACTTTTCTTTTTGGACAGCCACGCCCCCTAAGATTTTGAATTAAAAATAATGGTAAATTTGTGCAATACTCTGTGAAATTCACTACCTTTGCGCGGTCAAAAGAAAAGCGGAAGTGACCCTCTAAGTCATGTAGGTTACTTGAGGAATAGCTGAAACCAAGTTGAACTTAACCGTTAACGGACACAGGAGACCTTATTTGTCCCAAACAACATGATTTTACAAAACTAACGGACACCAGAGACCTTATTTCGCAAATATCATAGTAAATCAGATGCTTTGTTCACAGATAACGGCTCTGGTGTCCGTTAAAATGCTGAAACACCGAGTTTTGTCACAAATAGCGGCTCTGGTGTCCGTTAACCGCACCACATGGTTGATTTAACTCGCTGTACCTGCAGAAATGCCGCAATTTTACTCAATGAACTTTTCTAATAGAATCAACTGTACCCGTGCTATGTAATCAAAAGTCGGAATATTAGGAATTTTACGACAGGAGGAGAAACGCAATGGCAGAAAAATTAAATCCACAGGTAAGCCAAAATTCTAAGGAAGAGAAGAAAGAGGATTATGCACTTGAGAAAGTTCCAAAACATTATCGAATGGGATGGTGGAGCGTCACAAACGTGGCACTCGGTGTCGCGACAGCAATGGTCTTCATGCAGATGGGGAGTTTGATGGCGGTATCCTATGGCGCTATGAATGCATTGATTGCTGAAATCTATGCGACTGTCATCGCAGGTGTTCTGGGTATTGGGATCGCTTATCTCGCCGCCAAGCACGGGATGAATGTAAACCTGCTTGCCAGAGGTGGTGGATTCGGCTATATTGGCGCATCGATTACATCGTTCATTTATGCAATCAACTTCATCATGTATTGTGCAATCGAAGGCTCGATCATGGCCTTTGCCGTCTATGAATATGTACAAGTCATACCGATCTGGATCTTGATGGTTTTCTTTGGACTGGCGGTCATCCCGTTCAACTGGTTCGGCATGAAACAATTGGACAAGCTGCAAAAATGGTCGCTGCCGATCTTCATCATCTTATTAGGTGCAGGAATGATTGTTGCCGCCAATATGGCGCCGACGTATGCCGGTGATGTATGGTCCTACTTGCCTGAAGGCGCACAAGTCGGCGGTACCGCTTTACTAACGTGTATCGGAATCATCAATGGTCTCGTAGGAATCATGGCATTATTGATCTCGGATTACGCGCGATTTGTCAAACCTGAACAGTTCAAACTTGGTGTGTTCGCTGTCGGATTCATCCCACAGCTGGTCTGTTTCTTTATCATGGGTTTGATCGGCATCTGGTTCGGTGTCCGTTTCATGGAAGACAACCCAGGTGTATACTTCGTGCATATCATCGGTATCTTCGGGGCATTGTTCACGATCTTGACTCAGATCAGAATCAATATTACCAATCTATACAGCGGGTCGTTATCTCTATCGAACTTTTTTGAAAATGTATTTAAGTTTACACCTGGACGTACATTCTGGGTCGTATTCACGGCGGTCGCTGCCGTCATCGCAATGCTCGCAGGAGCACTCGACTATCTCGGACCAATGCTTACCTTCCAGGGTGTCTTCTTATTCGCCTGGGCTGCGACAATCATTGCGGATGCCTTCGTCGTGAAACGTGCTTTGAGAATCGGTCCAATGTACTTTGAATATGAACAGGAAAAACTGTATAAGTGGAATCCGGTCGGTGTCGTTTCATTAATCGTCGCGAGCACTATAGGAACGATGGCTGCATTCGGGATTATGGGAACCTTCCTTCAAAACACCGCAGCCTTCTTTGCGGCAATCCTATCATTCGTATTGACGATCGTCCTTGCCGTCGCCTCAAAAGGAAAGTATTATGTGAAAACAGATATAGACAACGTTCCGAAAGATGAAGACATTGCATAAATTCATATAAACAACCGAGTTGTTCCTAATCTTTTAGGAGGGACTCGGTTTTCTTTACATATGAGGTAATTTGCTAAAAGGGATTGACGACTTCCGGGAGAAATCATTATTGAGGTAAATATCCCATAGAGGAGCGAAAGCCATGTCAAAATTAGTTTTAGATCAATTCAATAGAATTAGAAAATGGATGGTAAAGGCAGTAGAGGATCTCTCAGAAGAAGTTGTGGATATTCAACCAGATGGATTCAACAATACAATCAGATGGCACATCGGTCATATTATCACGGAAACAGAATATTTTATGTTCGAACTCCCTTGCAATCCTGTGCAAATCCCATTACGGTACAATGAATTTTTCGGCCCTGGTACCAAACCTTCGAAATGGGATGGAGAGGTACCGCTTTTATCAGAACTTGTAGCAACTCTTAAAGACCAGTTAACCCGTGTCAATGAAATGTCACCAGAAGATTTCAACAAACCCCTAGCTGTAAATACACATGGATACACGATTGCTGCAGAAGCTGCTGCTTTTTCAGTCATTCATGAAGCCATCCATGTCGGCCATATTGAATCGATGAAACGAATGCTAGTTGTATCTGCAAATTAAGGGCAGTAAACAACAAAACCTTATTCCGCAAACGGGGAGGATTCTTGAAGACTCAGTTTCGAGATAATACAGCAAAAAGGGGTAATGTCAGGAAAATGTGGATTTACAGCGTTAAGGAAAATTCAATATTAAAAAGCCTAATTTCTCAATTTAAGTGAAGAAATCAGGCTTTTTTCATTGCAACCAAAAAATCGCGAGCTAATGGGCTGACCATCTCGGTGTTAAGGGGTGAACAGCTTCCATTGCCCCTCGGAAACAACTTCAACGGCCCCATCGGTCACTTTGATGGCCGTCTGATCGTCAATCGCGTACCCTGGCACTGAGACACCGGCTGCCCACTTTTCTGCATTGGCCAAGGTATTGTCCGGTAACATCTCGTGATCTAGGTGAGGAAACAACGCAAAATCCACCAGACCAAGTGTTTTATCTCCCCCTGTGGGCGGACGCCAGCCTACGAATTCTTCACCGATATTCGGGGCCATCACCATGCTCCCAGCGCTCATTCCCACATAGACTGCATCCAGTGATGGCAAGAGGTCTGCTAGCCCGGATTGCCGCATCCAGTGGTACAGGTATAGGGCGTCGCCTCCCGCCACCAGCAGGACGTCCGTCTCCCGGACAAGAGGCACCCAACGGTCTTCGTCGATGCTTGGCAGCGCTGTGAGCTCAAGAACGCCGACAGACTTCCAGCCCAGGTCGACCATGGGATTCTCGGAATTCCCGCTGATGAACTGCCAGGCTTTGACGCCGGGACCGACCCAGGGGTGTCCGTACATCGCGGTAGGGATGCACAGAGCGTTGGAGTCGGCGATCGGTTTGCCTAGCATGTCAACCAGCTCGTTGTGGATAGTCGAGTTATTGACGCCCGCGGAAGTTAGCAGAAGTTTCATTCCAAACGTCTCCGAGGACTTGGAATCCTCCAAATAATTATGCGACATATGTTTTTCCTCCTTAGGGTCCGAAGTTCAGTTCTTTTTCACGTAAACCTTTAAGATTATTATGCATTTCTTATGTTGATTCACTAACTGCCATATCCTGAAAGGCCGGGCAAAGAAATCACTTCTTCGATGGTTAATTATCTCCTATTCATTTTATCATGTTTCCTCCATATGAATCTGGAGATGTTTTTTGTGTATTTACGAAAAATAACATGTTAAAGAGCTGATAATTCAATAGTAAATGTCTTATTCAAGAAACGGAGGCATTTCTGGAATATCTGTGCAGCGTGGATATTCGAGAGTGATCTTCCATTAAAGGGTGCAAATGTTTAATAGTTTGCACCTTTTTATGTTAGGGACAGATTGTTTAACAACGATCTTAAAGAGTATAGGCAATTTCGTTTTTAATATGAAGATTGATTTTAACCATTTATTGATAAATATGGTTATTCGCAACAATTATATTATACCAAGAAGGGGTTGGGAAAAGTATAATTAAAAGTACATATGCCTTTTCCCATTTAATCCGTTTGATATCCTCTTAATTCCATCCTCGATTTTATGGTTTTCTACATTTAACCATTGATCTTCAACATTCTTTCACTGTAGAACCCACTTAGATAAAGAAGGATTTTAGTGCTCATATCTAGGATTAAGGAATAAGTGAAATATGCATTAATTTTGGAAGTGTATAATTATGGAATAAGATACCAATATGTAGATTGAAAAATATTGCTCAATTTCATTTTGGAAGAAGGTAATATCCAAACACACTAAAATAAATAGGAAGCATCTATATTTCTAAAAAGATGGAAAAAAGGAGGTATTTGAATGAAGCATCGGTTCCGCATCGGGGAGGTGGCCAAACTATTCCAGCTCTCCACCTCTACGCTTCGTTACTATGATGAAATCGGGATTTTCCAACCTAAATATACAGATCCTGACAGCCAATATCGTTACTATACCATTGAACAATTTGTCGTACTCGATACAATCATCTTCCTGAAGAAAAATGGATTTTCTATTAAGGATATCCAGCAACATATAGAGAAGCGGACCCCTGAGAACACTAAAGGGCTCTTGGAACGAAAGCTTAGAGAAGTGGAGGAAGAAATGGAGAGGTTGAAGAAGGTTTCTGAAAAAATCCAAGGCAAAATCGCTACGATCGAAGAGGGACTTTCCCTTCGCGCTAACCCTTCGTTGATGTATCGTTGGTTTCCGGAACGTGCAATTTCTTATCTATACAATGATACACCAATCGATTTGATAGAAGAATCTGATGCATTGTATTTAAAGGACTTAGAAAACCTCTCCTTAGCTGGAGTCGATTATGATGGATTTTTTACAGGCGATTTTGGAACGATCGTCGAGATCGATAGTCTTAATAAGGAAGGGCATGTGAAATATCGAGCTGTCTTTGAATTGCTTCATCATAAGAAAGTAGGTTTAAAGACATCTTATTTGGATGAGGGGATGTACGCATGTTATCCACACCGCGGTCCGTATGAAACAATTAAATCTAGCTATTCCTCTGTCTTAAATCGTCTTCAGCAAGACGGCTATCGCGTAGCTGGGGCCCCACTCGAAATATCAATGCTCGATGAGTCTGTTATCCAGGACGAAAATGCATATATGACCTGGATTCAGATTCCGGTGGATGAAAAGGATTGACCTTCAAGTAACTTGAAGGTTTATACTTTCTCTTGTAAGAACTTGCAGGAGGAATGACAGATGAATGGAACGCATGAAAACCTGAAACATCAATCAGTAAAAAAAATATTTTTTCAATATTTCTTTCCATCGTTAATAGGAATGATGCTGATGTCGGTAAATATCCTGATCGATGGAGTGTTTGTCGGTAACGGGGTAGGATCGGAGGGGCTTGCTGGCGTTAATCTCGCCATGCCGGTATTCTCGTTGATTTTCTCAATTTCGCTGTGGATTGGCATTGGTGGGGGAACTATTTATTCCATCTATATCGGAGGGGAGGATGCTGCTAAAGCGAGGAGTATATTTTCACTGGCCCTTGCCAGTGCACTGGTGTTTTTATTAGTAGTCGGAGTGATCGGTTATCTTAACATAGAGGTAATTGCGAATTTACTTGGAGCAAACACCGATACTTTTTCTCATACCGTCGAATACTTGACGACTCTTTTTCTACTAGGTTGGTTGATTGCTCTACAGCAGCTACTCAGCATCTTTGTCCGCAATGATGGCAGCCCAACTTTGTCGATGGTCGCCCTTTGCGTGACTGCAATCGTTAATATAGGCTTGAACTACTATATGATTTTTATTTTGGAGCTAGGTGTCTTTGGAGCGGGAATTGCCACTGCACTCGCAAGTTTAGGTGGGTTACTCGTTCTCTTGCTCCATTTCTTAAAAAAGCAATCGAATTTGCGGAAGCCTTCCTTCCGATGGTCATGGCGCCTACTTGGGAGCATTTTCTCGATTGGATTTCCAAGCTTCCTTGCTGAAGCAGGAACTCTAGTATTCGTCGCCGGCTACAACCTGGCGATAGTAGGCTTGCTTGGCACGGAAGGAGTCGCTGCTTTTTCAGTCGTGAATTATTTGCACGGCTTCATGTTCCTTTCGTTCTTTGGCATTGAGTCAGCACTGCAGCCCATGATCAGCTACTATCACGGTGCCAAAGAAAAAATCCGTATAAAAGAGAGTGTGAAGATTGGTGAGAAGGCATCATTCATGCTTGGGGGAAGCCTGCTTCTCATCGGTCTGTTTGCTGCTCCTTTGCTGGTTTCGCTATTTGGACTGGAATCTGATGAGATTCATAAATTAGCTGTTGAGGGAATTCGGTTATTTTTTGTTGGTTATCTGTTCCTTGGTTTTAATTTTGTTTACATGACCTATTTTCAGTCCATCGGTGAAATTCGTCCATCGATTATCATTATTCTTTTAAGAAGCTTTGTTTTTATCTTAGTGCTACTATGGGTGCTGCCAAAATTCATTGATATCGCTGGTGTCTGGCTCGCACTCCCGCTTTCTGAAATGCTCGTTGCTTTGCTACTCGTCTTCTTCACGAGAAAACATGTAACAAGGCAAAAACATGTGTTAAGTCAAAGGGCGAGCATTATCACTTGGATCCAATGATGTCAGGACTAATTAGTTTATTGGAATTTACTTTTAATGAGTTAAATCTGTACAAAGTATATTTGCGGGTGTTTTCTTTCAGTGAACGGGCAATAAAGTTATATCAAAAGCTTTGGTTTTATAAAGAAGGAGAATTAAAGGAACAAGTTTATCGGGATGGGGAATGGCACGGTGTCGTTTTTATGGGTCTTTTGAAAAGAAACTATAAAGAATGAGAAAAGTGTCTTCCGGTAAATGGTGCGATTGATGCACAGAGATCGTACGTATTACCTAAGAATAGAGCAGCATTGTGGAAGAAGGTTTGAATAAACGATATAATCATAGAGGGAACGAATGTTCTTGTAATCTTAGAATTTGGGGGATCGTTTATGAGAAAATTTGTAGCGGTTTTAAAAAATAAAAGGAAAGGTGAACTATCAGAGAAACTATTAAGTCAGCATATAGAACATCTGCAAAAGTTGAACAAAAACTCAAAACTCTTTATTTGTGGTCCTATTAAGGATGATGATAAGGCTATGCAAATATTAATTTGTAATACCATTGACGAGGCAATAGATCTTGTGGAGAGTGACCCTTTTGTCAAAGAGGGTTATTATGGTGATTATGAAATATATGAGTTAATTGAAGCAAATGAGGATAACAATTGGTTGGCCGATCTACCTCAAACTCTAAAAAATTTAAAAGAATAAAAATATGTTTCTATTCAATTAAGATTACTGTACAAGGAACCGACTTTATCGCATAAGAAAAGTTATACGATACAAGCAGCAGACCAACCATTTTTGGAGCGTATGATGCTTAAATATGATCTTACTACGAACCTACAACTACAACATCCACCTTTTGAAAATCCAGTCCTTATTTTTGCTGGTCGACAAGACCATATAGTCGGGTATCGGAATCAATGGGAATTTGCATTGGACTATCCTAGAGCAAGCTTTGTAATGTTAGATCGAGCAGGGCATAACCTTCAAATTGAACAGACTCAAGTTTTTAACACTTTAGTTAACGAATGGCTAGATCGAGTTGTGGAAAATAATATATAGAATTTAGATTCTTCTCAGGTTTACATAAAAATCACAAGGAGAGAGGTGGATGCCATGAACTGAGTTTTTCATATGAGGAAAAAATGAATAAGAGGAAATCCACCTCCTATGAAGTAAACTGCAAGTTATCGTTATTGTTCAGTTGACTAAACGTAAATTCAACAGTGTAGGGTTATTAGACTAGTGACACTCCTTTAGCTAACAACTCGCGAATTCCTTCGCCAATTTTTTCAATGCCTAACGTGATGTTCTTGTCTTTGACCTGAGACACACTCAGGCGGATCCGGTTTTCTTTTCGGTATTTTGGGAGATACATAACTGTTGCATCCTGTACGCGTACATTTTTATCTTTAAGATGATCGACCAGCTTCCTCGCTTTCATTCGTTCTGGTAGTTCTATGGTTGAATAAAAACCTGATTCTCCGCCAGTAAATCCAGTTTCTGGAGGCAGGTGCTCAAGGTAAGCCTTTTTGAGAAGGGCACCTTTCTTCTTGTAATATCGTCTGAGCTTCTGAATATGCGCCTTGTACATCCCGCTTTGTAAGTAGATTTCCAGAGCCCCTTGTGTGATGACAGGCGTGTGGACATCTGCTGCAAATTTAGCTCTAGAAAAGCTGTCAAGTAAAGCTTCAGGTAAGACGGCAACCCCAAGCCTCAATCCAGGCAATAGGACTTTAGAGAAACTCTTTGTATATATGACCCTCCCAGACGGATCATAGGCAAACATTGGATCCGCCTTTCTTTTTGTATCCAGATCCCCCATATAATCGTCCTCAATGATGTAAACGTCATATTTTTGTGCCAGTTCTACGATTTTCTTTCTTTCATGATTGGAGTAGCTATACCCTGTAGGATTCTGAAATCTCGATACTGTGTAGAACAATTTGATTTCATTTTCTCTAAAAATTTGTTCCAAGCGGGTGAAGTCAATTCCCTTGTTCGTGATCTCAATTCCACTGACTTTCAGTTCACGGGAGGATAGAGATTGTATGAAGCTAGGGTGGGTTGGCTGTTCAGTGCAGATTTCGGTTTTCCCATTTGGAAAAGGAAGGGAGATGAGAAGATCAAGGGCCTGCTGCGAACCGGACACGACACAGATCCGTTCAGGTGGAGCAAAAACCTGTAGATCCTGTAATTGTTTTGAAAGCTGTTGTCGTAATTGATCCAGTCCCAGGGGTTCTGAGTAATGAAACATTTCCTCTTTATAGAATTCAATTGCCTGGTTCATACAATGCTGGTAATCACGGTAGGGCATTCGACTTCGGTCAGGACCAGCAGAAGAAAAATCAATCAGCTCTTTAGGTGATGTGTTACTTGACTGATGACTCCCCACAAGAAAATAACCACTCTTCGGCACCGAATAAATCTTATGCTTTTTCTCCAACTCAGCGTAAGCTTTAATGACTGTATTGATGCTGCATTGGAGCTCTTTGGATAATTTTCGGACCGAAGGAAGACGCTCACCGGGATTTAGGAGTCCTTCGTTAATTCTTTCCTCGATTTCTTTTATTGTTTCTTCGTATTTCTTTTCCATTTTTGCTTCCTCCCTGTCAAAACTGTAAGGGTACAGATGACAAAAACATTGCTTTCTGAGCTCAAGCTTTATGAGTATAGTATAAGTTATCAACGACTGGGTGACTATCATGTGAAAATACCAATTAAGGAGGAAGAAAATGAAGATTTTTCGTATAGGGTTGTTTGTATTACTTTCACTCATGCTTGTCTGGACTGGGATGTCAACAGATACGAGTGCCAAAGGTAAACATGAAAAAAAGTTAGCCATTGAAGCGGTATTCAACGGAAAAGATGGGACGATGGTACTGAAAAATCTTAAAAATGACAGCGTTTTTGTGTACAACCAGAAGAGAAGTAGAGAAAGGTTCACTCCTGAATCAACTTTCAAAGTGCCGAACGCATTGATCGGACTCCAAACATCGGCAGTTAGAGATGAATATGAGGTTAAACGGTGGGATGGTATTACAGGGGAATTTGAGGCCTGGAATCGAGATCATACACTGGCTTCAGGCATGAGACATTCTGTGATCTGGTACTATCAAGATATGGCCAGTGATATCGGGGTTGAACGTATGGAACAGTATGTAAACCTCATAAACTATGGAAATCAAGATATCTCTGGGGGAATCGATACATTTTGGCTGGACAGCAGTCTTGAAATTACTGCTAGAGAGCAAATGGACTTAATCGAAAAATTAGTCAGAGAACAACTACCCTTTGAAGAAAAACATCAGAAAACGGTTAAACGGATGATGATTGATGATGATCAAGATGAGTACACACTCCATGGAAAAACTGGAACAAGACTTTCAGATTTTGGTTTAGGCTGGTATGTCGGTTTTATCACCACAAAAAAAGACACCTTGGTGTTTGCTGTAAATATCGATGGAACTGGAACCGAAGCTAAAAATATTGTCGTAGCGACCTTAAAGCAGATGGGCATCATCAGTGAAGAACACTAAGCGATACAAAAAGGGACGTGCTTTCCTTAAGCCGTCCCCTATGTTAATAAAAATTTCCCACGTTCGGGAACTTATCACCCAGCTTGAAATGAAAACGATCGGTTTACCGTTGCCCCAATCCTTATAGTCGCGTATGATCATCGGTCTCAAAGTATGGTATTAGAAATGCATCCTTACACTTTTTGATATTGGAGTACTTTTAATAGACATGAAACCGTAGCAAAGTGCATCGATTCATGGACAATTGCAAAGTTGAATACCTCTCCAAACGTTTCAAATTTCAGCGGACCTAGTTCTATCGGCGGATCCATTTGTTTGTCGAACACGCTGGGATCAATATCAGAAAAGCTGGAAAGCTGCCTTGTTAAATTTTGAATAAGCTCTTCTTTTGTCGGTGGGATGTCACTCCAATCAGCTGGCTTTGTTCCGGGCTTAAATAATTGTGCGTAGTGATCTGGAAGTCTTGAATCAATGGATAGACCTAATGAAAGAAAGTACTCATTGACGAAGGCGATATGTCCGAGATTCCATCGAATAGTATTATTGAATGGGTCGGGTTGGACATCGAACGACTCCTCGGGAATCGATTGAACCTGGTGAATAACCATTTGGCGGACTGATGTAGACATACTTAACAATGCATTAGACATAATGAAACCTCCATTCATTTTTTGAAAATTCAAACAAACGATTACAACGTAAGTATATCTACCCCTAAAGAGTTTATCAATACAGTGTTTCTTATCATTATGATAAGTTATAGTTATGAAAATATTTGGAAGGGGAGTTAACATGGAATTGCGGCAGTTGGAATACTTCATGGTCATCTGCGAGGAGCTTCATTTTTCAAGAGCAGCAGAGAAAATCATGGTATCACAACCTAACCTGAGCCAGCAGATCAAGTTACTGGAAAGTGAATTGGGTGTCCCCCTCTTTAATCGCATCGGTAAACGGATTACGATTACTGAAGCAGGTGAACTATTATATGAACAGAGTAAGCATATTTTTTCACATTTAAAGCAAGCTCAGGAAAGCATTTCGGAATTGAAACAATTGAAGGGTGGTTCTCTTACCATCGGAGTCTTGCCTGGTGATGCCGACCTTATGTTCAATTCGTTGCTTTTTGATTTCCACGGAACCTATCCGGATATTTCCTTATCCCTAGTTGAAACAAGCAAAGTGACGGACCAAGTCATTGAAGGTAAGATTGATATAGGTGTAACGACATCCCCTGACCCCGATGAACGGATTGTACAAATTCCGCTTTTTCATGAGGAATTCTCCTTAGCTATCTCAAAAGAAACAACACTTACAAAGAAAAAGTCGATTCAACTTGCTGATTTGCACGAGATGAAGACAGTGATGTTTCACCCTGATCATCAGTGTCGGCAATTAATTGACCAACATTGTCAAGAATTGGGATTCCGAATAAAACCGAAAATTGAAACAACAACCTTATCATCATTGATTACCATGGTTGAAAAGGGAATTGGAGTAACCGTTCTGCCTAGACTTCTACTAGAAAATCTTCACGATAAAAACATTCAAGTGATTAAAATAATCAAACCCACACCAAGTCAGGACATGTGTCTTATATATCGGACTGATAAGTACCTAGGATTTGCTGCAAGGACATTTATACAAGCAATAAAGGATTACATTCAAACCGCCAAAAGGAATGCACTGACTTCTTAGTGGATATAAGACGAACACGATCATTAGGCATCACTCACAAAAGGAGGCTAAGAGTGTTTAGAGGATTAGGAACTAAAATTCTCGACGGATCACCAAATTATTTTGTGGTAGAGGATATCGGACAGGTATCATCTACATCCCAATTTGAAAAATTTCTACAGGACATATACGAATTTGTCCAAATGAAGGATATTCAATCTGTCACAATCGTTTTAAACGAAAAAGAAGCATCGAACAATGATTATCTTCATTTACTGGGGGATTACGACTTTTCGAAACACGACACACAATATTTTTATAAACGAGACCTGAATTCTTTAGAGGTCTCCGAACAGGTAACATCCATTGAACTAAAATCTATTGAACAAACAAGCGATAACTTATTTAAAAAGGTATGGAAAGAAGTTGTAACCTGGTCCCTAAACGCTCCTTCATCACTTTCCATTGAGAAGGAATTTGAAGGCATGAAAACTGAACTGGGTTCGAATTACATAAAAAACTGTTTAATCGCTTATCATGACAAAGATCCGATCGGGATTACAATACCACATATAGAACCAGGAACTGTTGATGAAGGAAGACTATTTTATTTTGGATTGATTCCTGCATATCGAGGTAATAAATTGGGGATGACACTCCACAAACTTTCTTTGCAATTTCTCAAATGTATAGGAGCTACATACTACATCGGTGCAACAGGACATAAAAATATTCCCATGGAGCGTATCTTTCAGATTAACGGTTGTAGAATGTTTGAAAAGAAAGTCATCTACAGATTGAAAAGGCATCCTACTTGAATTTTGATATAGTGAAAAACTGCTCTTTAATCAATGTGACACATCCAGCTACTCCCGCAAATATTTCTCGCATATTTTAATCTTCAACAATCAGGGGCATATCTGAAATATGGAAGGCTTTATCATAGGGAGGTGTTTAAAAGTGAGAAAAGTAGAGGTTTGTCCTTATGATGAGGAATGGCCGAAGATGTTTCATCAGGAGATGATTAAACTACAAGGCATTTACGGGTTGCAAATAGTTACTATTCATCATATTGGTAGCACATCAATAAAAGGTATAAAGGCAAAACCGATAATTGACATAATGCCAGTGGTTAAAGATATAACAGAAGTAGACAAATTTAATGATCAAATGAGAGTAATTGGATATGAACCCCGAGGTGAAAATGGAATACCAGGTCGAAGGTATTTCCAAAAAGGTGGAGCGGCCAGAACTCATCATATTCACATTTATCAACAAGGTGACGTACAGATTGAACGCCACTTAGCTTTTAGAGATTACTTGAGGATAAATAGTGAACTAAAGAATAAATACGGAAATTCAAAAGGAAAGGTTATCAAAACAATTTCCTTATGATATTGCATCTTACATAAAAGGTAAAGAACAGCTGGTATCTGAAATAGAGAAAGAAGCTTTAATTTGGTATCGATTAAAAATTCGATAAAACACGAAACAGGTGATATCTATATAATGAACATTCAAGTAAATCTTAAAGATATAATTGAGAATATGGAAATACAGTTTGATGAGTCGAGAACTTTTATAAATATAATAACTGGGGAGATAGTGGTAGTAACATCAGAAGAACTGAGAGCTGCTGAAGATGATGAACCATTCGATCATCTTTCTGATTGGCAACAAGAAGATAGAAAAATTGCTATTGATGTTGTTGAAAATTTTGAGGATTACAAGGAACTCCCAACAAAATATGAAATTAATGAATACAAAATTATGGAAGACTTTTGCCTATCAGTTAGTAATGAAAGAAAGCAAGAGATATAGATCTATTAGGGGAAAGGGTGCTTTTAGAAGATTCAAGAATAAAATCGTCGAGCTTAATATTGAAGATCAATGGTATTCTTATCGTAACGAAATGTTTAAACAAATTGCAATTAGATGGTGTAAAGACAACAACATAAACTTGGTTGAATAAAGGTAGCAAGAGCTAAATCTGGATTATAATTCTGCATTTGAATAATCGTTCTAGCTGAAGATACAAACAGGTGATCACTGGAACAAACTTTTCTTCTGTATCACATAAAAACTGGGCCAGTAGTCTTCAACAGAAAAGCATTTCTTCAAGAAGGAGAAATGCTTTTCTTGTTGAACTAAAGTGTAGGTTCCTTAGAGGGAGAGGAGGATCGATCTGCCTGAGTGCTTTGAAATTTTATTATAGTAAGGAGGATCATGAAAATGGAAACAGGCAATAAAGTGACAATTACAGTAGAGACGACAGTTCAAATACCTGTTGAGGAAGTATGGAAATATTGGACAGAGCCGCAGCATATAACAAAATGGAGTTTTGCATCGGATGATTGGCATGCTCCAAATGCCGAAAACGATTTAAGGGATGGCGGAAGATTCCACACCAGAATGGAAGCGAAGGACGGTAGCTTTGGGTTTGATTTTAGTGGTGTCTATGACGAAGTGAAAATACACGAGTTGATTTCCTACACGCTTGATGATGGAAGAAAAGTCACGATACGTTTTGTTCCTCAGGAGAATGAAACGAAGATCATCGAGACGTTTGAAGCAGAAACTGACAATCCAACTGAAATGCAAGAAGCAGGCTGGCAAGCGTTTCTTGACAACTTTAAGAAGTATAGTGAAACCACCAATAAAGCTTAGGTAGATAAACTTTTTATTATCAGGGTCTTCAGTATTAGAAGGGGCATATCCGAAGCAGGATATGCCTCTTTTTTATGAAAATAATGATTGAGTTAGAGTAGATGATTTGAAATAATTGGTATTAAACAAAAGGTAAAGGGGATAACACATGAAACAGGCTATCACAATCATACATACAAATGATCTTCACGCGAATTATGAGCAATTATTAAGACAGGCTGCATACATAAAGAAACGGGTAAAAGAGCTCAAATCTGGAAATGAGAAGTATCTCCTTTTAGATGGGGGAGATCATCTAGATATGAGCGTCAATGAGTGTTTGGCCACTCAAGGCAATATACATTTAGAGATGTTAGCAGATGTTGGATATCATGCGATGTCAGTAGGGAATAATGAAGTTTTACGTTCGACTCCAGAACTGATTCGAAAGCATAGTCTTGAAACGACCGTTCCATGGTTGTTGCTGAATTTAGCTGAAAGCGATGGATCTGCCATTGGAGGAATGAAAGAATCCCTAATATTAAAAGCAGGTCAGTTGAAGATCGGGCTTTTCGGGGCAACCGATCAATTCGGAGACCTTTATGAGAATAAGCATGGTTTTCGTAATCGAGATACAGTGACTTCAATAAATAAAGCGGTCGACGACTTACATGATCAAGGGGCTGATTTGATCATTTTCCTTTCACACATGGGGTACGAAGCTGACCTTGAATTGGCAAAGAAATTAAGCGGAGTAGTTGACGTGATTGTTGGCGCGCACTCCCATACGGTTCTTGAAAGTCCTATTGAGGAGTCTGGTGTGATTATTGTCCAGGCCGGATCTCACGGGAAATATGTTGGAGAGCTGCGACTTGAAATTGATCTGGCAAATAAAAAAATAGAAAAGTATATCGGTAAATTAATAGAAATCAATCTAGGCTCCGAGCGTGATCCTAGCATGAGTGCGATATTGGAACAGGGGCGCAACGAAACGAATGAGTTTCTATCAGAAGTATTATCTTATACCGAAGAGCTTCTATCACATGAGGCTGTCATCAAACTCATGGCAGATGGAATACGGGAATTTTGGGATGCGGAGATCGGTATCATGTATGGTGGAGCGGCTATTGGGGGGCTGGAAAAAGGCGAATTGACGAGGGGCAAGGTTTTGGATATTTGTAAAAGCATGCATTCTCCTGTGTTGATCGAAATGAAAGGGAAGCAGATTGCAGGTTTAATTAAAGATCATTTGAGAGAAGAAATCACTTCTAAGAAGGTTTACGGAAATGGGTTCCGCCCACACGGGATCACGATTGGATCTTTAGGATTTTCTGGAGTTTCATGGACAGATCAGAATGGCGACATCTCAGAGATAAAGGTGAACGGAGAACAATTACAAGAAGAGCGTGTATACACGGTTGGCAGCGGAACACCACTGTTGTACGAAGAAGTATGCGGGTATGCATCTGTCAAAGGTTGTAAAATGATTGATATCGGTAAAACGTTGATGGTGAAAGACGTATTCATGATGTATTTGAAGAAAAGGAATAAATTGAAGATGGATAACGTGTCCATGATCTAACAAATGAAAGAAGGTATTAGTGAATGAAATACGCAATTTCTGTGTGCATTAACTATTTTAGGTTTATCGACATTTTCAGCCTGGTATGAAGGAAGTGAAATTAGAGACGACCCCTGGGAGTGGGAACACTCTGCTATTTTTTCTAAAATAATGAATGGGGAAATTTCAAGTAAGGTCGACATATCTCAATTGGACCACTTTATATATGCAGCAAAATTCAAACCGTTCTTTCCAATTTTAATTCTGTTGAGTCTCACCTATATGGTAATGATAAGTGTTTTCGCAATTTTGAAACATAACACTAGAAGATTGATCGTAGGATACATATCTATAGGGACTTTATCTTTCCTAACAGCATCAGCAGTATTGATTCTCCAACAAACGGCGGCGGGATTTTCACTTCACTCTTTATTGCTATCGGTATATTAAATTTATTATTATCTCTACTATTCTATTTAAGAGTTAAGAAAGGAAATGGAAACATAGTTAAGTTTTCTTAAATAGGAAGCGGCTTATCCTAAAGGTCAATGTTCAATTTAAAGAGGCATATCCGAATAAGGATAAGCCTCTTTTTTGTTTTTATCTGCTTCTAGCTCAGTTTGTTGCCGATCAGCTTAAATCATAACAACCTCTGTGTTTTTTATATTTGCTTTTTCCAATATTTCATCATGCATAGGATTTCCTTTTATCAAAATCACATTTTGACTTGGATATAAATTTTATTGATTGGTATATTGTAATCAGTTAGAAGAGTAACCTTGAGAACGATTCACTTGTATACGTTTATTAAGATGTGAAACCTAACATACTAGAGTTAAAGCGATTGTACAGACTATTCTTCACAATGGTCTTTTTTTAGGTCAGTGTACAAGGAGATAATCAATTGAAAAATTTTGAAAATAAACAATTTGCGGTTCTTGGACTTGGGCGTTTTGGTGGAAGTCTCGTTAAAGAATTTCACAGGCTTGGGGTAGAAGTCTTGGCTGTGGATATTGATAGCGATAAAGTGAGTAAGCATAGTGAACTTGCAACGCATATTGTTGAGTTAAACACTGTGGATGAAAATTCGATGGAAACATTAGGAATTCGGAATTTTGATTATGTAATTGTTGCTTTAGGAGATAATTTACAAGCGAGTATTCTAACAACACTCCATTTAAAAGAACAAGGGATAAAAAATGTATGGGTGAAAGCCCAAAATGAATATCATCATAAAGTTCTTGAAAAAATCGGAGCTGACAGAATAATCCACCCTGAACGTGATATGGCAATCCGAGTGGCTCATCATATTGTCTCAGAAAAAATAATTGATTACATCGAGTTATCCAAAGAACACAGTATTATGGAGGTAGTTGCGACAAAAAAGGTGGCTAATCGCTCGCTATTACAATTGAATACAAGAGCAAGGTATGGTTGTACCATTATTGCCATCAGAAGTGGTAAGGACATTAAGGTAGCTCCCTCTGCTGAGGAAATTATTTTGAAAGATGACATCCTTGTATTGATTGGTCATAACAAAGATTTAAGCCGATTTGAGGAAGAAGGTGTATAAAGCATGCAGCCCAGAAGATATGTGATTAATTTTAGCCCTCCCCAATTCTTATCCCTGATTTTCCTTTTTTTTATTATTCTTGGGACATGTTTATTAAGATTACCTAATGCCACAACTGGAGGAATCACTTGGATGGATGCATTCTTTACTGCAACCTCAGCAATGACCGTAACAGGGCTTATTGTTGTAGATACCGGACAAGCTTTCACTTTTTTCGGTGAAATCATTATTCTTTTTTTAATCCAAATTGGCGGACTGGGTATCATGACTTTTGCTGTCTTAATCTTTCTTTTATTAGGTAAGAAAATTGGAGTGAAAGAACGGTTACTCGTAAAGCAGGCCCTCAATCAGACCAATATTGGTGGAGTGATTTATCTAGTAAAAAGGTTATTTTTCTTTTCTATAATAATAGAAACGATTGCTGCATTATTTTTGTTCCTGTATTGGGCACCACATATGGGATGGAAACATGGACTTTATTCTGCTATTTTTCATTCGATCTCCGCTTTTAACAATGCTGGTTTTTCGATTTATTCAGATAGTTTAATACGTTTTGTAGGGGACCCGATTGTTAATTTGATCATTTCCATCCTGTTTATAGTTGGTGGGATTGGATTTACTGTTCTTTTTGATATCTTCAAAACGAGTCATTATCGAAAACTATCCCTACACTCAAAATTGATGTTGGTGGGTACATTAATAACTAATATTTTGGCAATCTTCATCATCTTTATTTTGGAATACAATAACCCTGGAACCCTGGGCAACTTATCTTTCTCCAATAAAGTATGGGCATCATATTTTCAAGGAGTAGTCCCAAGAACTGCAGGATTCAATACGATTGAAATTGGAAATATGGATGAGGCAACTCTATTTTTAATAATGATACTGATGTTTATTGGGGCTGGAAGTGCTTCTACCGGGGGCGGAATTAAACTGACCACTTTTTTGGCGATGGTTTTATCTGTAATCACCTTTCTAAAAAGAAAAGAAGATATCATGGTTTTTAGGAGGTCGATTACAGACCGGATTATTGTCCGTTCTCTTGCGATTTCGATTATCGGAATATTCGTCATATTTCTAGGCGTTTTTATATTAGATATAACAGAGAATGCCCCCTTCATTGCAATTCTGTTTGAAACCATTTCTGCATTTGGAACAGTAGGATTGTCTATGGGCTTAACAGGAGATTTAACAGAGGTTGGGAAACTGGTTATTCTTTGTATCATGTTTGTGGGAAAAATCGGACCTTTAACATTGGCTTTTTCTCTGGCATACCCTGATCAAAATGGAATTCGTTATCCGAAGGAAGAAATTTTAACTGGATAGGATAATTTCATCGATTATGGTTAAAGCTGCGGGGACGGTTGTTCAATAGCCAAAGCAATGTGACGAGCAATATTTTCAATATCAATGGGAATTGTATTGAATCTGAAATCGTTTCAGGTAAATCTGTAGCAATTGCTCCGGGAAATATGATGGTTATACGATTATTGTTAGCGAACTCTTATTTCCGAAGACCTACCGTAATCGCACGTACAGCTAAGAAAAACGCCGTTCCGAACTAAATGGATTTTATATAAAATATTAGAAAGTCTTTCATATAAGATGGAGAGGAAATAAGAGGAATGATCATATCCCATAAATATAAGTATATTTTTTTGAAAACGAAAAAAACGGCAGGGACTAGTATTGAAATTTCATTGTCAAGGTATTGTGATGATCGTGATATTATCACACCTATAATGCCTGAGGATCAGAAGATTAGAGCTGCACTGGGGAAATACCCACAAAACGATCAAATTGGTCCAACTAATTTTTATAATCACGATTCTGCAAATAAAATAAAGTCTTTGATAGGGGAAGATATTTGGAACTCTTATTATAAGTTTTGTTTTGATAGAAACCCTTGGGACAAAGTTATTTCTTTATATTATTTTCTTGTAAGAGACCCTCAAAAAGAAAGTTTTGAGGAATTCTTGGAACGTGAAGGCTATAAATATGCATATAACTTCCCTATATACACAATCGATAACAATTCAGCAGTCGACTACCTTGGGAAATATGAAAATTTAGAAAGTGATTTGAAATCAATTTGTGATAAGATTTCTCTTCCTTTCGATGGTTGGTTACCAAAGGCAAAAGGTAACTTCAGGAAAAACCGCCTACATTATAGTACGCAATATAATAAGCATCAAAGAGAAGTAATTCGAAATTATTTTAAAAAAGAGATTGATTTATTCAATTACACATTCTGAGACTTATAAAAGCTGGTAATACAGATTTCCAAACTATTACATGAGCTCAATTTGGATATAAATTGCGAGAGGGAGAACGGTGGTACCCGAACGACTATTAGAGCCATACGACAAAGTCCGAGAGTTGGATAATTTAAAAAATGATCTTCCATTGACAGGGCATATCTTAAATATGGTATGTCCCTTTTTCAGGAAATTAAATTCTTAAATTGAAATAATTGGTTCTAAGGTAATAGAGCAAGTGAAAGAGCAGAAATGGTGAAGTTTTAGAAGCTTAGTCAGGCTGTTTTTTTCCATGATGTTTCTTCCATGGTGGATCTGCGTAATCATGAAGCTTTTGGTTGAATTTATAAATAACCATAGGAATCAATAACGATCCTATCGTCGAATAGATAATTAAATTAGTTGGGAATCTACCCAGTATTTTCTCCCACACCTCAGCCATCCTCCTTCTATTGATCACTACTTTCAATTACAGCTCCAGAATTTCGTACAAAAGCTTTAACTTGAACATTGATGGTACTTTTTGAAAAATAGTTTTCCCCTTGATCCCAGTTTTGTTTGATCCTATTCCATGTTTTATGATCTTCTCCCTGCAAATGACCACCAAGTCCAAGAGAATCAGCTTTTAGATCTTTTTGAAATGTATGAATCGTTTTCAACACTTTCCGTTCAACTTCTTTTTCAATGGCATTTTCGACTTTTTTCATCATTTTTGAATTTGAGTAATCGAGGGGTACAAATGATTCACCGATAATACCTTCTGTTTGGATTTCGATATTGAAATGGATATTCTCTTTATTTTTCACATCCACGTTAATAATACTCCGAGCATTCTTTACATCATACACCACCAATTGCTCCTTGACTTTTGCTTTTATAAATCCCCCTTTATACTTCCCTGTAATGAAATTGAGGCCTTCTATAACGTCTCCGCTAATAAAATCAATCATTTGATTGTTGTTTCCTTGAAAAACAGCAGCTCCAGTCATGCTGAGTGTTTTACCGTCAATGGCTACTTTCGGAATGGTGAAGCTATTTTGGCCAATCAGATATTGGTGAATGGCACCAATCCTTACCGGTGGATGTATTTTCGAATTTTTCCCTATATTTTCGGAAATGGATTTTAAATTCAACGCGGGTAGATTTTCAGGCCTTGCCGGCATGTCCAAAATAGGGCTTGCTTCGCCTTCTGAAATCATTACAATCATTCCCCTCCGCATTTCATCATCCCGTATGAACAGATCAAGAATGTTCTCGAAAGCCCCCGGGGTTTTTGCCAACTTATCAGATATAATGATTACTTGCATATGTTCTGCAAATGCCGGACGACTTTTGTTTGCCGACAGGTTACGCGCTTGTATAAGCAAACTGTCACTTATCGTTGACACATTATCATAAGGTTTTTGTGAACCTCCACCACTTTGTCCAGAGGTCCCCATTGAAAAGTCTCCTGGAACAACATATTGCCATGTTCCTTTATACTGATATTCACCTTGTGGGTCGTCTGATTCCTCTTCTATACCTTCGAACAAATCGATTGCCACCCCGATTATAAACCCGCGGTCTTCAATTTCTATCTGGTCCCAACATCCCGTTAGAAAGAGTGGAAACACTATGAAAACAATCAAGTAAAGTTTCGTTTTAGTCATTGCCCTTGATCCCCCTTACTTTAGCAAGAAGCAGTAGAACAGATGGAAGAAAAATCGCTAATCCTGCATTCGAAACATTCATGTATTTTGATAATTTATCCACCTCAGTCAAATCTTGTGGGAACATGGCAATAAGGTAAATAATTGGTGTAAGTACAAAAATGATCGTGATTTTTTTTACCTTTTGAAACAAGGAATTGACAGCCATCAGTGCTACATCGTAAGCCAGCGAAGTCGTATTGAAGATAGCCATGATCCATATCGTAAAGAACAACGACTCGAAACGCCCCAAAAAGCCTCCTGGTACTTCTGCTTCTTTAGCCAATTCTACTGTAGGATATACAAGAGTAGATGTAGTATCTGCATTGAAAACTCCTATGGCCATTAAATATAAAAGAAGGTAAAGCCCTAAAGGAATAAACACTCCGTAAATAGCAAATTTGGGCGCTTTTTTGGGCCTTTTAACGAACCTCATATAAAACAAGAGCCCTGAGAAACCGCTAAGAGCAAAAAAACATTCTTTAGCACCCTTCAAGTATCTTTCCCAGCTTGTAGTGAAAACGGGGGTTAAATTTTTTGTTTCAAAATATTGGATATCTAACAACATCAATAATAGTGCTATAACAAGAATAATCGGCAAAAATAAGATGTTCAATCGTATGATCCCTACTCGAGTTCCTGAAACTGCATAAACAACCACCAACAGAAAAAGTAAAGCAATAACTTCTATAGGGGTCTGATCAAACAGATACTGCTTCGCAATAATGGCAATGACTCTGGTTTCATAACCAGCAAGGGTAGCATAGTAAGCAGCAAACCATAACATGATTACTGTGGCAATAGGTTTTGAACAAATCGAAGAAGCGAAAGTAAAAAAAGACTGGTTTGGAAAACGGGCTGCCAATTTTGCTGTAATCCATATAAAGAAAGTGGAGAAGGAACCTGCAATCAACAATGAAACCCAGCCATCCGAAAAGGCTGTCGTACCTGCAAGCTGACGTGGAAGAGTCAGTACTCCGACTGCTATCATAAAAGAAGCTACAATGAAAAGGATTTCCACTTCCCCGATTTCTTCATCTCCATAATCAAAGGGTCTCATGGACTTTTCCTCCCCTTAGTAATGCCAATTCGTTCCGTATCTTCAGTCTGTAAATATTCAGGCCGTTTTGAAAGTGCTGTAATAGGTGCCCTGAAGATAAGATCTTTCCAATCCTGAGTAAAACCGGGGGCAAAGGGTGTTGAATATGGAACCCCAAAACTTTTTAAATTTACCAGATGGATATTCACGATAATATAGCCTAATATAATTCCGTAAAGACCAAATAGCGCTGCCGCACCCATAAACCCGAAACGGAGTATCCTAAAAGCAAAAGCTGTACTGTAGGAAGGCATTGAAAAAGAAGAAACAGCTGTAACCGCAACGATAATAACCATAATGGGACTTACGATGCCGGCTGCAACCGCCGCTTCACCAATAACGAGTCCCCCCACAATCCCAATCGTTTGCCCGATAGGTTTAGGCAAACGGATCCCAGCTTCCCGTAACAATTCCATCGTCAATTCCATTAGAAATGCCTCCATGTATGCAGGAAAAGGAACACCTTCCCTGGAAGCAGCAATGGAAAATGCCAGCTTGGACGGAATTAACCCTGGATGAAAGGAAACCAGGGCTATATATAAAGAAGGTAAAAAAACGGCAATAAACGCACCGATATATCGTAATAGACGGATCAATGATGCGACGATCCATCGTTCGTAATGATCCTCTGGCGACTGGAGAGAATTTCCGAACGTAAATGGAGCTACAAGGACAAAGGGTGTTCCATCCAATAATATGGCGACTTTTCCTTGCATGAGGTCTGCACTTACTTTATCCGGCCTTTCTGTATGGGAGAGTTGTGGGAATGGAGACAAAAAATTATCTTCTATCCATTCCTCAATGAATCCTGATTCTTGGGCATCATCCAGGTCAATGGATTTTAGCCTTTGATTCACTACCTTGACAATCTGTTGGTTGACAACCCCATCTATATAAGCAACAACAATATCTTTTTTTGAACGTCTTCCTATTTGATAGGATTTAAGCCTTAAATTGGAATCACGAATTCGACGTCGAATTAGGGCGATGTTTGTCTGTATATTTTCAACAAATCCATCTCTCGGTCCCCTGATCAATGCCTCAGAGATCGGCTCTTCAATTGCCCGATCTTTCCATTCCTTGCTTTCTATGGTTATAGCGTGGTCTATACCATTAACGATAAGCACTGTATCCCCAGAAAGTAAGGCATTCGATACCTTATCGAGTGAGATGGCTATTTCAACTTTCCCGACTGATAGAACCTTGTTATGGAGCTGATTGATAAGATCAATCGCACGATAAGATTCATTTTCATTTTCCTCTAATGCGTTTTGGATATTATTAATGATATGATTATTGATTAACATTTTGTCAGTTAAGCCTTCTAAATAAACAACTGCACAGCGATGATCTGTGTTTCCAATCTTAAATTCCCTGATGATCAGATCATTGGGCTCATCCAAAAGCTTTTTAACATTAAGGAGATTTGCATCAATTTCAGTGAATAATTCATTTGAAAAGTCATCATGCTCCTGTTGGACAGGCTTTCTAAGTTTCTTTTTTCGTCTTCTATTTATTTTATAAAAGGGAATGCGATCCAAACCTTCATCCTCCTCTAAAAATTCTACTGAATAGCTGTTTATGATTTAATACAGATCCTAATCTCCTTTAAGTTCGATAGGTTTACTTTTTCCAAAAAGATCTATATTACCCGTGTATTTAAATATTTGGTAAATATACCTATATCTCTTTGTATACCTCAGACAGGATTGATCGTGTAATTAAATACATGCATCTTTTATATCGAATGCTGAAGTGTACTTAGATTGAATCAATAAGTTTTTAATTTGATAAAAAGTAATAGTAAACGGAATGGATTAAAACAAGTATATGTAGTGTGCAAAGGGAGCGGGATTAGTGGTGAAAAACCTTATATTTATTTTGGAACCATAACCGAACAAAATTAATCGAATAAGCTGACCGTCTGTATAAAGTAAAAAAGCTCAGATCTGAGCTTTTTTTTCTAGTGAATTTATGCGAGTATCTGTCTGTGTATATATAGAGTGATCTGCCTTGAGATTTAGGCTGTAAAATCCAATTTCATACCTCAATTGGGAACCGCTACCAATTATTCATCGCATTTTTTATTATTTTGCATTTAAAACTCAGGATATCATCTTTTGATTATAGCCATACTTTATAAAATCCATCTTATAGATTTCTCTCACTAATTCCATTGTTTCTTGATCGTAGAAATTTTTGTAGGGTGGTAATGATTGATTAAACGATGCGATCGACATTTTCGTATTGGCGAAAATGCGACTGTCGTTCTCATCCATTTTTTGAGTAACATGATGAGGCGACTTAATGATGTCGTTTAGAGGGGATTGTAGAAGATTATAAGATTTTTCGATCTGTCTTATCGAAGTACTGAAGTTCTCTAATTCAATGTAATTTTGGACGAATAATTCTTCACCATCTAAATATTGCTGAACCATGTGTCCATTGATTTTTCCTCGTTCAACTCCAAAACCTTTAATTCGATACAAGAATTGTTTGAACGATAATCCGTCTTCCATACCTGGAGCGATAATGTTTAAAAGGTCTTCGCTCCTAACAGTGTGGAAAAATGAACTAACCGCTCGTGTGTATGGATTACGGACAAGTTTATAAACATCTTTGCTCTCATGTAAAAGATGCTTTCGAATCTTCAATGTATGGTTCTTTTGTTTATGAATCACATTCAATCTATAAGTATGAATATTAACATCATAATTCAAGGCCTTTTCTAAGAGTCCGATTTGATAGAGATACCATTTTACGAGTGAAGTGCAGCCGCATTTTGGACTCCAAAAAAATAGGATTGGAAACTCATCGGCAAAAAGTGGGAGGGGTGGTGTGATTAACTTGTTTGCAACAAAGCGGAGTTTGGGATCGATCATCGACATTTTTTCTACCTCCATAAGGATTGTCCAACTACTTAGATTTTACATAATATGATAAAATTGGAGAATGCGTGAATACCGAGAGCCTTTAAACCAGATGATGAAAAATTCAATTAATCTATTGCATTTCAGATGTATGGGCTTCTCAAGAATCACATTGGTACTCCTTTCTATATACATAAATGGAAATTAGGCTTATAATTTATCTTGAATTAAAGATTTTTTGAATGAAAAGTATTATGCTTTGGAGGCATTTCTAATGGACAATTCCCATTTATTTTATGGCTTACTCATCAACCTCCTTGTCATGCTGATCATTATTTTATTAGTCAATTTTTATACGTTATCAAAACAAGGTACTACCAAATTACCTTTCCACCCTTTTCATATTTTCATCACTTGTGCGATTCTCATTTTCTTTAGTCTTACACTATCCGTAAAACTAGATAATGGATTTGTCTATGATTTACGCTATATTCCATTTTTGTTAGGTGGGGTATACGGTGGGAGGAGGGTATTACTCGGGTTAGCTGGGACACTGATATTGATTCGCCTTCCGCTTTTAGGACCTGGGGTTATCGTCACTGTTATCCTTACAATAATGTCATATTTTGTAATCTTATATTTTGCTCCTAAATTATCAGCAAAACCATGGACGATAAGAGTGTATTGGTTTACATTTTTTTCGTTTTGTTACTCTATTTTCGCCTTTTTGATACCTTCCTTGTTTTATGACTTTCATGATTTCACTTCGTTTTTCATTTATTCAGGTACGTTGACTGGATCAACCTTCTTTGTTTTTTATTTATACGAAATGATAAGAACGACCTATATCCTTCAATTGGAATCAATCAAATACGAAAAAATGCATGTTGTCAGTCAACTTGCTGCAAGCATGAGTCATGAAGTCCGAAATCCATTGACGACTGTAAAAGGATTCTTGCAGCTGATCCATGAGAGCCCAATGGATACCCAAACGAATCAAGACCTTTCAAAGGTTGCCGTAAGTGAAATTGATCGGGCAACGGACATCATCAACCAATACTTGACTTTCGCAAAACCCCATCCGGAAGTAGAAGTGGATTTGGATGTCAGCGAAGAGATTACAAGATGCACGGAAATTGTCATGCCGCTTGCACTCAATCACGGTGTCATGGTTGAGGTAGATTTACTGCACGAACACTCGATCACAGGTGAACCGAATAAACTCCAACAAGTTTTGATCAACATTTTGAAAAATGGCATCGAAGCGATGGAATCAGGAGGAATATTGACAATCACCAGTTATGAAGAAGATCACAAATTATTCATCGTCATCAAAGATTCTGGTATTGGTATGACAGAAGAACAAGTGACCCGCTTAGGCGAACCTTATTTTTCCCTGAAAGGTAAGAATGGGACGGGGCTTGGTATGATGACGGTCTTTAAATTGGTTCATGTCATGAATGGAACTATAAATGTTTGGAGCAAGTTGAACGAAGGAACAACGATAACATTGTCTTTTCCCATAACAGAACAGTCTAGTATGAAGGTTTAAGTATTGCCTACGGTTAAAGGCTTTACAACAAAATATCATAAATTGAAAGGAGAGGGAATCGACTGGATTGTATTGAACATACTATTCATTCTATATGTAATTTACAGCCTTTCTACCATAAAACATCAATTAAATACGATGTCAAAGCATTTTAATATAACAGAAGAAGAGAGCAAATTGATCAACAATGAGGAAATTGAATAGGAATTAGAAGAAGATTTTAAAAAGTGAAGGTAAATAGAAGGGAGTAGATTGATAGTGGAAAAAGTTATACCATTCTTGATGTTTCAAGAGGGGAATGCGGAAGTAGCGATGAATTACTACACGTCGCTCATTGAGGATTCAGAAATCACGAGTATTGTACGATATGGCGCGAATGAAGCCGGCGATGAAGGCACTGTCATGCAAGCTACTTTTACCTTAAAAGGGCAAGAATTCATGTGCATTGACAGTTATGTGAAACATCAATTCTCGTTTACACCTTCTTTCTCCATCTATATTGTGTGTGATACTGAAGAAGAAATTAACACACTTTATCAGAAACTCCTTGAAGGCGGAGAAGCACTAATGCCTTTAGAAGATTATGGGTTCAGCAAAAAATTCGGTTGGGTGAATGATCGCTTCGGTGTATCCTGGCAACTAAACCTTCTTAAATAAAGGCTTTGTTAATCTTCATTGTTGATTAAAAAAATTAAAAGAGGAGTGCATGACGGTGACTCGAATGAACTTGATCGTAAATGTACTGGATTCAACGTTTGAAAAGGAAAGTTGGTATGCACCGTTCAAACACGCAATTGAAGGGATCACAGCTGAACAAGCCAATTGGAAACCAGCTGGAGAGGCGACAAAATCAATCTGGGAAAACGTCAATCATCTCATGTACTACAAAGAACGGCTTGCCGCAAACTTGGAGGGACGAGAGTGGACACAAAACCTCGATGGTGATGAAACCTTTAATTACACAAAACGATCCAACGATGATGAGGAATGGAACAAAGTTGTTGAACGTGCCGAAAATGCTCATCATAGTTTGCGAGAGTTGCTGAGTAACACTTCTGATGAAGAGCTTAATCGAAAGTCACTTGAAGAGAAGCTGCTGGACATTTTTCTCCACGACGCCTACCATACGGGTCAAATTATTCAAATCAGAAAAATGCAAGAATCCTGGCCATCGCATCGTTGAACAATCCTAATATGGTAAAAAGCACCTTACTGATCAAAACTCGGTGGAGGCGCATCCTGGACGGCTACTCTAAACGATATTTTAGGAGGGAACAACATGGAAGCTTTTGCAGAATTTTTAGAGCATATTGATAACCCGAAACATCAGGCCCGAACGGAAGAAGTTTTGGCATGGATCACTAAGAAATTTCCAAATTTAATGCCAGAAGTCAAGTGGAATCAGCCTATGTTTACCGATCATGGCACATTTATTATTGCCTTTAGCGTAGCCAAACATCATTTGGCTGTTGCCCCTGAAAAGGCAGGGATTGATCATTTTTCAGATGAAATTGTACAGGCTGGCTATGATCACACCAATCAGTTAGTCCGTATTAAGTGGGAGCGTCCGGTTGATTTCTCATTACTTGAGAGAATGATCGAGTTTAATATGTTGGATAAGGCAGACTGTTCAACTTTTTGGCGGAAATAAATTATGAGCGTGTAAGCAAACACTTTTTTGGAAAAGCGCGATTGAGGAAAGGGATTGAATTTCGCAAAAATCAACAAAAAGGATAACAAAGCTTAAGTCAAAGAAGGAGTATTCAATCTATTGTGAGAAATATACAGTTAAAGGATACATACTAGAAAGATATATCACAGTATTTAATATTTAGGAGGAAATTATGGGAAGACTAGTTCATTTTGAAATTCACGTGGATGACATGGAACGGGCTAAGAATTTTTATGGAGAGGTATTTGGATGGAGATTTGAAGATTGGAGCGAGTATGCTGGGATGCCCTATTTCGGAGCTGTAACTGGTGATGAAAAAGAGCCTGGAATTAACGGGGCTTTGATGCAGAGGCAAAGTGCTCCTCCAGAAATGAACCAGGCTGTGAATGGCTATACTTGTACAATGGGAGTGGAAGACTACGATTATATTGAATCTAAAATTATCAATAATGGGGGCAAGGTCGCAATGCCTAAATATGCTTTGCCTGGAATGGCATGGCAGGGATACTATATTGATACAGAAGGAAATATCCTTGGAATCCATCAACCGGATGAGAACGCGAAATAGATTGTTACTTTGTGAAGTGTAAATTCAAGGACCCTTACTCAAGGGTTCTTTTATTTAACAGGTTCTATTAGCATTCCTGGTTGATTTCTTGGAATGGACCCTGCTTTTTTGGTTCTTAATAAGTGTGATACTTCAGGGGGAAATCATTATGAATTCTGAAACACATAACAATCCTAATTCAACGAAAAGGAATGTGCTGAGGGTTTTAGTCACTGGAATGTCCGGAACCGGAAAGTCGACGGTATTGGAGAAACTTAGTGAACGAGGTCATCGTGTGGTGGATACTGACAGTAAGGTATGGAGCCATTGGGTCAATCTTCCGGACAGTTCTGCCGACTGGGTATGGCGGGAAGATATGATCAATGAACTTCTTACTGGGCATCAACAAGGCAAACTATTTGTTGCTGGTTGCAAATCAAATCAAGGAAAGCTCTACCCATTGTTCGATCACGTTGTCTTGCTTAGCGCGCCTGCCGATGTAATTCTCACCAGGATCGCTGAAAGAGAGAACAATACTTATGGGAAAAGCCCTGAAGAGAGAGATCTCGTACTGCGTCATCTCGATGAAGTCGAACCGCTGTTACGTGCAACAGCAACAACCGAGATCGATGCTTCCGCGCCACTTGACGTTGTAGTCCAACAGCTAGAACACTTGGATTAAATGTTGAACCTAATCCCTGTGCGATGGGAATCCATCCTGAAGGTAATGTTTCTTCTCAATTTTAAGGTATGAGGGGCGACAGATCATTATTGAAACATTGGAGGAAATCAAATTGAAAACCCATGATTACTTACTTGAACACATGAACTGGCCAACCATAAAAGAAAAAATTGAAGCTGGGATGGATACAGTCATTATTTGTACAGCATCCGTCGAGCAGCATGGTTATCACTTATCTGAACTGACGGATACTGTGATCGGTCAGGCAACTGGAATTCTTGTTGCAGAAAAGCTTGGTGATGCACTTGTTGCCCCGGTTATTCGTCCAGGTCTGTCGGAGCACCATATTCCAATGGCGGGAAGCTTGACGCTTCGTCCAGAAGTGTACCGTGGGATCATTGAGGATTATGTCACAAGCTATAAAAAGCACGGATTCAAAAAGGTTATCATTTTCTCTTCTCATGGAGGAAACTTTACTGAAAATGAGAAGATCGTCAAGAACCTACAAGAGATACATCCAGAGATGCAATTTAGCAGTGCATTATCTTTAATGGAATTGATGGAACTTATGGCACGATTTGAAAAGAAGTATGGATTAGTTGAAGGAAGCTGCGGACATGGAGGTGCAATGGAAACATCTGTCATGCTTCATATTGCACCTGATCAAGTGGATATGGATAAAGCAACACCTGGATATATCGGTCCAATGACAGAGGACGTTTTAAATAAGTTGTTTGAAAATGGGATTGTCGGACTAACAGAAGTCGGTATTTTGGGTGATCCGAGACAGGCAACAGCAGAATGGGGTGAATACTTCTTAGAGCTTTTTTCCGATGAAATCGTAAAAGCAGTTCAAAAGGATTTTTATAGGGTTGTTAGGTAGCGAATATAGAAAATCGGAAACGTGTATGCCGATTGTGTTGCCATTTTAATGTCATTCTTTCTTTGGCAGCTCTTTCTTATGGTGAGAAAAGGATGAATGAACATTGTAATTCCATTAGTAGAAGATTTCTAATGAGCCCATCCTCAAAAAATTCCTTGAAGTCGACAAATTACGAAATATAAGGTCCACTTTCATAAAAGTTGAAGTGGACCTTACTTCTAGCCAATTTAAGTCAATTGTTGTTCGGCGTATTCTCGATAGAGGTTATGGGAGCGGACGAGTTCTTGGTGGGTGCCTTCTCCGGTTATTCGTCCTTTTTCAATAAAGATGATTTTATCTGCGTTTACGATAGTCGATAACCGGTGTGCGATGACAAAGGTTGTACGCCCTTCCATGAGTCGGGCTAGGGCTTGTTGCACGATTCCTTCTGATTGGCTGTCTAAGCTTGCTGTTGCTTCATCCATCATCAATATTTTTGGATCTCTTAGGAATGCCCGTGCTATAGCGATCCGTTGCCGCTGGCCGCCGGAAAGCATGACGCCGCGCTCGCCGACTTCTGTATCAAGACCGTTCGAAAACTCTTTTATGAATTCATCCGCGTACGCCATCTTCGACACATCCCATAGGCCATCATCGGTAATATCCTCGCGATCCTCCAAACCATAGCATAAATTTTCCCGGATTGTTCCGACCATCATCGGGCTATCTTGTGAAACATAACCGATCTGTTTTCGCCAAGAGTAGATCGATAGCTCTTTTGCCGATGTGTTTCCGATTCGAATATCACCAGAGGTCGGTTCGTAGAAGCGTTCAAGCAATCCAAATATGGTGGTTTTCCCGCCTCCGCTCGGACCGGCAAAAGCGACCATCGTTCCTGGTTGTACATCAAAGGATACATTTTTCAAGACCGGCTCATTTTCACCGTAAGAAAAGGATACATCATCGACATGAATCGCTTGATTCGTTATGTCCATGGATTTCCCTTCTTGTCCTGCCTCAACATCTACTTCCAATATACCGATAATCCGTTCTGTTGCCCCCTTTGCTTTTTGAAGCTGGGTAAAGAACATTGCGAAGGACGTAATCGGGAATATAATCTGGAATAAATAGAGTAAAAACGCTACAAGTGAACCAGTTGTCATTGTCCCATCGGCGACCCGAATTCCTCCATACCCGATTATGATGACGATGACAATCATAATGACGAAATACATCAGTGGGGCAATGAGGGAAAAAATCAACCCCTCCTTCAATCCATAGGAAAAAAGCTTTTCAATCCCCGTCAACCCCTTTTTTTCTTCGGTTACTTCTGCATTGGAGGCTTTCATCAAACGGATTTCGCTAAGGGTTTGCTGCACATTACCAGTAAAGCTTGCTGTTTCATCTTGCAAGCCACGGGAGATTTTTGACATTCTGCTACCGAGTGGCATTATGATAAGAACAGTGATCGGAACAGAGATGAACATTAATAATGTCATTTTCCAGTCCATCACAAACAAGATGATGACAGCTCCAATGATGGTGATGATCCCGATTATGAATTGAGGAAAATGCTGGGAGATCAAATCTCTTACAATTCCGGTATCATTGACGACACGACTGACCGTTTCCCCGCTTGTATTTTTATCATAGTACTTGACTGGCAGGCGTAAAAGCTTGAACCACATTCTTTCCCGCAAGCGGGCGATGATTTTTTGACCAACATAAATCAGTGCATACGTGGAAATCCCACTGGTGACCGCCTGTAAAATGAAGACGATAATGATCACCGCGATCAAAAAGGTATTCAAGGAATCAATCGAAAAACCATCGACCATTTCCCTTGTTAACAGTGGGATCGTAAGTCCAACAAGTGTGGTGATGAGACTCCCGATCAGCCCTACAGCTAGAGAAAGCTTTGGTATTTTTGTAGAAAGGATGAGGGAGAAAAAAGGTTTAAGTGTATTCTTTTGCTCTTTTTCCATAGATTTGGCTCCTTTAACATGCATCGTAATGCCTCTGGTCCTGTATACGAACCAGAGCGTTCCATGTTTCAATCTTTTATAAGAAGTTTAAAAATTTCCCTGTATGTGATGCTTCTGTTCGGGCCATTTGTTCTGGTGTACCTTCGGCGACGACTTGCCCACCAGCTTCTCCGCCTTCAGGGCCGATGTCGATGACCCAATCGGATGCGCGGATGACCTCCAAGGTGTGCTCTACGACAATGACTGTGTTCCCAGCATCAACGAGCCGATTTAAAAGGAGGAGGAGCTTGTTTACATCGGTTGAGTGAAGTCCTCTGGTCGGTTCATCGAGCAGGTAGAGCGTATGATCCGACTTTTGCTTGTACAGCTCTTTCGCTAATTTCAAGCGTTGTCCTTCTCCGCCAGATAAGGTTGTGACCGATTGTCCCCAACTCAAGTATCCTAACCCGACATCGATGATTCGTGTCACTTTCGTTTTTAAATCATGCAGCAGCGCTTCAACAACGTGCATGCTTTCCATCGGTAAGTTCGGCTGAATCTTCTCGATCCAAGTAAGGATGTCATCAAGAGACCATTTCGTTAACCTCGTTATTGAGGTGCCAGCTACTGAAACAAGACGGCTTGCTTCCATTAAACGTTGTCCTGAACAATCTGGACATACTTTGGAGAAAAATAATTTCGCTTCCCCTGATTGGCGGATTTTTCCCTGTATCTTCTCCAAATGCCAGTGACGACACCCTCAAATTTCCCCTGACTCACCGTTTTCGGAACCTTTTTATCTAAGAAATGTGAAATGAAAGGATCGCTTTCGGCCCCATAATTGCACCCAAGCCAGTGATCCCTGCAAAGTTTCAATAAACGTTATAGATAAAATAAAGATCAAAGTGAACCTAACAAAAGTCCAACGGTATAAAAGTGGAATAAACTAAGAGGGATAAAAGTAAAAAAGCTCCCCATATCAAAAAAGCATAGGGCGATTGGTGAATTTAAACTTTGATTTAAATAAACGACATGTTATTAGGGGCTTGCTGAATAATCAATGGCCCAAAAGGGTTTATCCGATGTTTCAACGAATTTATATGCAAGGATATCATGAGTAGAGCCTACAATAACTTGCATCTGGAGGTATGTAATATGTATCAACCAGTGTCCCATAGGAATCAGAAACTACCCTTAGCCGGAGGTTTTGGCGGGTTATGAGAACAATAAACTTTACAGTCTTGCCGCCACCAAAGGTATTGAGAAGCGACATTGAGTGCCTTCGGATTGCCTCGCATACCGGTAGTGAAGCACTGGATGTTAAGGTATGTCCGAATGGCCTCCCTGGTATTGTGTTCCAGCTTTCTACCGATGCTTCAGCTGCTATAGAGAGTATTTCGACCCGATCGGCACAAATCTCGAATATTCCCATATTGTTTCTACATGGACAAGGTTCGGAACCGAGTGTCATGCACTTCAGAAACAGGCGGTACACGACAATACAAGTGGTCTTCAAGTCTCACGCGCTCTATACGCTGTTTGGTATGGATGCATCCTCGCTCAACCAAGGTTTTCTAATGCCCGACCAATTTGGCGCAAAAGAGCTTGAGAAGAAGCTTTTAGCCACCAAAACAAATGCCGAGCGAATTACTATGCTCGGCGAATTCCTGATCACAAAGCTGGAGAAAACGAATAAAAGAGATGAACTCATCGAACAGGCGCTGGGTTTTATTCGTTTGCACATTTCAACTATTACAGTGAAAGATTTATTGTCGGCATTTCATATTTCCGAGCGTCAATTCCAGAAGCGTTTTGCCCGAGTCGTTGGCATGCCACCCCAGTTGTACATCCGAGTAAAGCGGGTGAATGAGGCACTGAGGATGATGAATACAGGCCAGTACGAACGATTTTCGGATATTGCTTACGCGCTTAACTTTTACGATCAATCGCATTTTATCCGCGACATCAAAGCGTTTTCCTGGGTTACGCCGAAAAGCATTACGAATAAGGTAAGTGAATTCCATAGCGATGAGGCCGGGTCATCGTATTTATAGCAAAAACGACGGCTTTGTACAATTTCATATCACTCTTTCCAATTATAATGAGAATGTAAAACAAAAAGGAAGGATCATTACGATGCGTAAAGTTAAAATGATTAACCGAGTTTCTATTGATGGTTATTTTGCCAGTCTCAACGAAATGACTGGAGGTATGGACTGGTTCGTCCCAGACAACGACGTCGATAAAACGACTCACGAGATGGTGAAAGCAGATACGCTCATAGTAGGCAAGGCTACTTTTGAGTTGTTCGAGGCTTCATGGCCACCCGTTCTGCACGACCCGAACGCCCCGAAAGAAATGAAGGTGTTGGCGCAAGAGCTGACCGACATGAGAAAAATTGTCTTCTCAGAAACGATGAAGATGTCCGACTGGGAGAATACTGAATTTTATAGTAGCGATATCACTGAAGTTGTGAAAAAGCTGAAGGAAGAAGATGGATCTGACATTCTTATCATGGGCAGTGGAACCGTCGTGCAGCAACTTACTAAGGCCGGCCTAATAGACGAGTATGTGTTCATTCTGACACCAGTTATCGCTAGTGGAGGAAAGCCACTTTTCAAAGAGGTTAATCAAAACGAGCTTACGTTCCTCAAAGCCAAGAGCTTTGCTTCTGGCAACGTACTGTTGCACTACGCTGCTGCTGAATAGTTCACGATATGCTGGTTAGAACCTTGCTGTGGTAGCCGAGTCATCGTGGAAGTGAGATAACAAAGAAATATTGTGAAAAATATAATATTCCTTTTGTTCCGGTTTCTACATTGTTAAAATTGCGATCGAATCAGCGATCATCAAAGCGATTCGAAATGAATCAAAAGTATTAAGCTAACTAAAAGGCAGCTGTAGATTTTAAATAAAGTCACGATATTTATAAAAAAGATACGACATTCCCCTTTGGATATGGTATCTAAAGGGGCGTTTTTTAATGAGGGAAAGAATATTGAATATAAGGGCGGACTTAAGAACTGTTGATGGAAAATAGAGTTGTTCCATTAAAGGGCCATTTAATGGAGTACAGGGCAGGAATATTTTGTGGGGAAGGCGAAGTTGTTTTATCGAATAGCAACTACGGTTTCGAATTTTTGAAACTATTTGAACATGATGGCATTCACGAAATAAGGTTCGCGAATATTCCAATAGTAGAGGGTTTATGAAGTGTTGTTCGTTAACAAGATGTTATATGACATACCCGAAAACCCAATTTCACTTTGTTATCATGAACTGTGACAAGGTGTTTTTTATTTGGAAGGAATTTGTAACTTTTTAATAGAATATTTATGAAGATGATCAGATAATAAATTTTTACACATAAGGAGATAAAACTATGGCAAAAAACAAATTACTAAGAATGGACAATGTCGGCATCGTTGTAGAATCCCTTGATGACGCAATCTCTTTCTTCGAGGAGATTGGCTTGAACCTCGAAGGGCGAGCCACTGTCGAAGGTGAATGGGCTGGTCGGGTAACCGGATTGGGTTCTCAGTGCGTAGAGATTGCTATGATGGTTACCCCAGATGGCCACAGCCGACTTGAACTTTCGCGATTTCTCACCCCACCTACTATATCAGATCACCGGACTGCTCCTGTAAACGCCCTCGGTTATCTACGCGTCATGTTCACCGTTGAAGACATTGACGAAATGGTATCCAGACTCACTAAGTATGGTGCTCAGCTCGTTGGCGAAGTGGTTCAGTACGAGGACTCGTATCGGCTCTGCTACATTCGTGGAACCGAAGGACTTCTAATCGGTTTGGCGGAACAACTCGGTAACAAATAAGTAAGTGACGTTTTATAAAAAGCCTTTACTGAAATATACATTACTGAAGTAAAAATTGAAACAGAAAAGCAGTGTGAAAGTAACTCGGAAGAAGTCGGGTACGTCATTTAACACAGCATTCACGCTGCGGGACTCTCCGAGCCCCTTGGTCGCCAGGAGAAAAAGCAGGATTCGTAAATGTGAAAACGTTATATGCCAACCCGTCTCGATTTGAAGAAAATTCTTATTCAATAAAAGGGCAGCATTTGTGGAATAAGAAGAGGAAAGATACGTATCGAACAAAAATATATTAATTGTTAGTATACAATTTAATCTTAATATGGAGGGGCTGTATGTGAAGGAACTAATTGAAGCATATGCTGAAGGATATGACTTGTTACAAAAAGCTTTGGAAGGTCTAACTGAAGAAGAGTTCCGATATAAGCCTGCCCCTGAAAAATGGAGTATACATCAAATAATCATACATATTGCGGACTCGGAACTAGTTTCTACCCAAAGAATAAAAAAAGTCTTAGCTGAAGAGGAACCTATTTTATTTTCGGTTGACCAGGACGCCTGGGCCGTTGAGTTAGGTTATGATACATTGGATCGTGATCAATATCTTCACTTATTCGGACTACTTCGTACAAGTATGCTACCGATACTGAACAGTCTTTCACCTGAACAAGTTCAACGTGTAGGGGTGTATTCCGATGCAGGAAAGTTCACTATTAAACAATTGTTGGAGTACCGGGTTCAACATGTAAAAGGACACCTCTCTCAGATTGAGCATGTAAGGAAGGCTTACCAGAAGGTACGGGCTTAAAGACTTATTTAATTAAAGGAGGCAAAAATTGAAGATCAGTCGATGATCTTCAATTTTATCGGAATTTTAATGTTGCTGAATGTTGAAAAAGTTTAAGGAATTGGCATGACACCTTAATTAGTGAGCTATCTACAACACGCCGCAAGTGAATTTTGACCAAAGGGATTATCTATTAAAGGGATTATATTGGAGGGAATAGAAAATGGATGTAAAGACACTTTTGTTACAACAATGGGCAAGCTGCTTAGATGAAGAAGACTGGTTTCCACCACTTGAAAAAGTACTAGAGGATATTACTTTTGAACAGGCTATTTGGAAACCAGCTGATGGGGCAATGAATTCCATTTGGGAATTAGTTTGTCATTTACTTTTCTATGAAAAGAGATTTCTGATGCGATTTCTTGGTGAAACAGCGAATGAACCACAGGCAGAAAATAATGAATCTACATTTCGATTACCAACTAAGACGTTAGAAAATTGGAAGGAAACAAAACAAGAATACTTTTATGTTCATCGTGAACTTGGAAAAATACTAGAAAAATCAGAACATGAAGATTTGTATAGACAGATCCCAGGAGAAGATAATTCATTAGTGCTTGAATTGAAGAGCTTAGCAATGCACGACGCATATCATATTGGGCAAATTGTATTCCTTAGTAAAATGCAAGGAGCTTGGCCAGGGAAACGCAGCTTTTAATAAAGCTTCATTAGCTTTACAGTTATTCCATTATAGGGCGCGATTGTTCAATAAGAACAGTCGCTTCTTGTGCTAACGAAACAGGATAGTTATATAAGAATTGCACTCTTTAGGAGTAAATTGAAAATAGAGGTTTTCAGTATGAAATCATTATATGATGATATTGGTAAAGGTTATGATACTACTCGTAAGGCTGATCCTGAAATTGCTTGGCGTTTGAGAAATCATTTGCAAGTACCTGGAAAACATCACTCCCAATCATATCTAAACCAGATTCTTTTAAAGCAACAGTGTAGTTTCCAGTTCCGCAAGCAATATCAAGTATTTTAGCTCCATCGGCTTAATGTAACTAGGGGCTTATTAAGTAGAAATGTTCAAGAATTTATGGGCAAAAAAGAGGAAACCAGCCTGTTATTTTTTGGTTGGGTGATAATAAAGGATAACGACTCCTGTATCGTTATACACTTTGGTGTCTACAAGTTTTAGATTAGTTATATCCTTAATGTTTTTGAATAACGGTTTACCACTACCCATGATGATCGGGAAGACCCAAATCCGGTATTCATCAATTAAGTTTTCATTCGTAAGTGCTTGTACGATACTTGCACTACCAATGATTAATATATCTTTGCCGGGTTGTTGTTTTAATTTCCATACTTCTTCCCCAGTATTTCCTTTTACCAATCTTGAATTATTCCATTTCACTTTTTGTAGAGTCTCTGAGAAAACAACTTTCTGTGTTTGATTGATCTCGTCCGCCGTTTTACCCGTAGCAGAAGGCCATAGTTCTGCAAACTCCTGATATGTCTTTCGACCTAATAACATAGTGTCTGCCTTATGATGTTGGTCGAAGGAGATTTCCTCCATTTCATCATTGAATTTAGTAGACGCCCAATCCATTTCTCCATTAGGTGCTGTAATAAAGCCATCCAGCGATACAAACGTCGATGCAATTACTTTTCTCATACTCATTCTCCTTTCAATTTCCCCCACTGTGAGAGGGCCTTTATGCAAGTAGACAATGTGTAGTCGGTTGTGCTCAGCAAGAACATTTAAAGTTGTTTTCATAAACACAATATAACCCATTAGGAATATTCTTGTAAAGGAATATTTCGATTCTTGAATATTAAAATCTCAGGGTTATTCCTGAAACGGGGGCTTTTCTTCAAGAAGGAGAACAGCTCCTATTGAAGTAAGAAGTGGGTTCACAAGAGAGTATAACCTTTATATACATTCACCTGTTCGAGAATAAGATTCTTTGCGTGCTTGGTGGAATCCGAAAGATTATCTAGGTGTTGATGGAGAAATGATATTGACTAATGATATGTCACAAAACGATGTATTGGCACTGATTTTATATCAACTGCAAAACTAATATTTGATTTTGTATGAGATACTAATTTCCTTATTCAACTATCGGGGGCTTTAATCGAAGTTCCCTTTTGAGTTTTATGCTAATAACGATCTTCCACAATCGGGCCATATTGTTGAATAACGCAGATGGGAGTAATCAATCTCTTTTTATCAATACTTGGATATATTTATTATGCGGAGAAGCCATTTTGATCAATCTTTTTCAAAATGGCTTCTTTTTGCCTATCTTAGAATGTGGACATATAAGAAGTATTTGATCAAATTTTATTCAAAGCTATATTACTTATATGTCTATTTTAAGCGCTTATCATACATAAGTTGAATTTGAACACCATAAGGATCTTGAACAATCCCATAAGCTTCACTGAAAACATTCCTAGCAAGCGGGATAATAATTCGTACTCTATCATCGCTTGTTAAATTATGATAAAAGCTTTGTATTTCTGCTAAGTTTGCACTTTGAATACAAAGCGAAATATTATTACCTACATTGAAAGCTTCACTAGGTTGCATTGTTTCTTCAGCGATCATTAGTTTAGTTTTTCCTAGCTGAAGTACCGAATGTGAAATAAAATCTTTGTTTTCTTCTGTTATTACAAGTGAATCATCACGTTTTGCCATATCTGAATATGTCACACATAATAACTCCTTAGCATTTAGATTTTTCTTGTAGAAACTAATTGCATCATTTGCTTTTCCATCCATAGATAAAAAAACTGCAATTTCTAATGTCAATGAAATGACCTCCTTTTATTTTTGACACTATTAGTATACACTTTAAAGGTATCAATTAATGAAACCGTTTAAGGAGTTAATATGAATAGGTCTGAAAGATTAAATGATATGTTGCAATTCATAAATAATAAAAAGACTTTTAACCTTAAGGACTTGATGGAAAAGTATAATATATCTAAAAGTACAGCGATTAGAGATGTTCAATCATTAGAATTATTAGGGATGCCAATTTACGCTGAACAAGGCAGAAATGGGAAGTATTTAGTATTAGAAAATCGTATATTATCTCCAATTATCTTTACTGTTGATGAAATGTATGCAATTTACTTTGCAATGTTGACGTTAGAAGGATATAAAGCAAAACCATTTGAATATGAAATAAGTAAATTAGAGGAAAAATTTAAAGAGGTATTACCTATTCAAGTGAAAGAAAATATTGAGAAAATGAAGGGGTTAATAAGCCTGGAAATTACCAATCATAGTAATTTCAATTCTTATCTAAAAGATATAATTCAAGGCATTATTGATGAAAAAAACTACCTAGTGTCCTATATGAAAACTAAAGAAAAAATACAAATAACAGGTCAGTTTATAAAAATCAACTCAAAATTCGGGCAATGGTATGCGAAATTTTACAATATGGATAAGCAAAAAATCCAAAATCTACGGTGTGATAAAATTCTATCATTAAAAGTGGTTAAAGATAGGAGTTCAATGAGATTAGAGTATTTATTATCACTGTTAGAGACCTACCACAAACAAGCTAATGCAATTCAGTTCTCAATCGTTGTAAATGATAAAGGAAAGGACTTATACGACAAGGAACATTATCCATCAATGTCAATTCAAAAAAAAGATGAACATTATGTCATATCAGGCTATTACAATTTGAACGAAGAAGATTTTATTTCAGATTATTTTTTACGTTTTGGTAGGTCTATCATTTCTATCAGGCCGTACACATTAAAAGCTTTGATTCAAAAGAAGTTGGATATTATCGGTAGGCACTTAAATAACATAAACTAACCCAGTGTGTGTTGATTTTATAAAAAGAGAAAATGGTTTTTAATCTCTTATATTTTTTACTGGCATATAGCTTTCCCCGAGAAAATTTTATCTTCCACGATTGAGCGCACTTCTTGAGCAAGTGCGTCTTTTTGAATCAGGCTATTTTCTTTAATAAGGGGAAGTCAACGATTCTTTTTTTTTCGGAATATAAGACACTTATATCTATTACAGAGTGGAATCGTTACCACCCCCCCTGAGTAAGAACCATGTTGTACTTATTATTCATAAATGATTTTAAAATAGCAACTTCTATTTTAAATGCAGCTCGTTCTCTGGCTGTTCAAAATTGGTCACACGCCAATCGTATTTCGTTTTAAGAAAGAAAGCCCTTTAGATTTAACTCAAAATAATGAAGGTGGACTCTGAAAGATAGAACCTTTCCTGCTATGAATGAAGTCAATGCATCGAGCAATTTGTTCCACTCCTTGTTTAATTTGATTCTCGTTAACTTGAGAAATACTCAGACGAAGCATATTTTCCTTCCTATACTCTGGTAAAAACATCCTTACTGCATCATCAACGTAAATATTTTCCCGTAACAATAAATCAACCATTCGCTTCGCCTTAACGTGATCAGCAAGATATACTGTTAAATAAAATCCTGAAGTAGGTTTAGAAAAGGAAGTGTTCGAAGGAAAATACATTTCACACGCTTCTTGAAGTAACTGCATCTTTCTATGATATAGCCCTCTTATTCTTTTGATGTGTCCATTATACATACCACTTTTTAAATAGATTTCTAAGGCCCCTTGAGAAAGTACAGAACTATTAAAATCTGAACTAAATTTATATCGTAAAAATGTGTTTATCATTAAATTTGGAAGTACTGCAATGGCAAGTCTTAATCCAGGGAGAAAAATTTTAGAGAAACTCTTAATATAAATGACTCTCCCTGAAGAATCATAAGAAAACATTGGGTCAGATTTCGGGTTCGGATCGAGATCACCGAGAAAATCATCCTCGACTATGTAAACATCATATTTTTGGGCTAACTTCACGATTCTTTTTTTCTCATCGTTTGTATAACTGTGTCCAAGTGGATTATGAAACCTTGGTACAGTATAAAAAAATTTGATGTCATTGTTTCGAAATATATATGCTAAACGATCTAGATCCACTCCTTCCATTGATAACTCGATACCGAAAGTAGTCGTGTTATGAAGATGAATAGACTCAATAAATCCGAAATAGGTAGGTTGTTCGATTAAAATATTACTTTTTCCATTTGGAAAAGGCATTGAGACCAACATATTAAGGGCTTGCTGTGATCCCGACACAACAAACAATCTCTTTGGATCAGTAAATACCTGCAAATTCTGTAAATATTTAATAAGTTGATGGCGTAATGAACATAAGCCTTGTCGATCAGAATAATTGAATAGTTCTTCTTTATAAATATCGATAGCTTGGTTTATACAATGTTGAAACTCAATGTAAGGCATTACTTCTTTATCTGGACCAGCGGATAAAAAATCAATCTTATTGTTATCGTTTTTAAAAGTTTGATATTCATTGACAACATAATACCCACTTTTAGGAACTGAATAAATCAAATGTTCCTTTTCTAATTCTTTATAAGCTCTAATTACCGTATTTTTACTGCAATTAAATCGTTCAGACAATTGACGAACGGAAGGGAGTTTATTTCCTGTACCTAGCGTTCCGTTTGCCAGTTGTTCCTTAACTTCGCGGATAATAACCGTATATTTTGTATTCACAATAGAAAACCTCCCTATTTCTGTACCAGGACAGATGAATAAAAACGCTATATATTTAGTTACCAGCTACTATTATATTTTAATTATACTAATACAGATCTTCAAAACAGAAGTCGAAAATCCGGAATGGCACCAATTAGCTACTTTATTCATGACAGTTTGGACAAAATGGGACAGATGTTTTATACGGATTACTATCTGAAAGTTAGGGGTGGAATACTTTGATAGAAAGCAAAGAAAAGAAAGAACGGCTAGGGTTAATTTTAGGATTTATAGGGGTTGTATGTTTTAGTTTGACACTTCCGTCAACACGTATAGCGGTTGAATACTTTGGTCCTACTGTTGTCGGGCTAGGAAGAACGGTAATAGCTTCAATCTTAGTTACTATTGTATTGTTTATAAGAAAGGAAAAACTGCCGTCTGCAAAACAGTTTAAAGGGCTTATCATAGTAGCTCTTGGTGCGGTCTTAGGGTTTCCATTGCTTACATCATGGGCGATGGAAAGTTTACCTGTTTCTCATGGAGCTGTAGAAATAGCCCTTTTACCATTAGCTACAGCAGGATTCGCGATTATCAGAGCAGGTGAAATTCCTTCTTTCAAGTTTTGGATTGCAAGTATTGTAGGATCTATGGCGGTTATTATATATGCCATCCATCTCGGATTCGGTCACTTACAATTTGCGGATATGGCTTTGCTTGCTGCAGTAATTATCCTCGCCCTCAGTTACGCTGAAGGTGGCCGGTTAGCTCAAGACTTAGGTAGTTGGCAAGTGATTGCTTGGGCATTAGTAATAGCTGCTCCGTTTTTTATCATACCTGTCTTATTAAATTTATCTAGCGAAATGCTTCATGTACCCCTGAAGGCTTGGATGAGTTTTATATACCTTGCTGTAGTTAGCCAGTTTTTAGCTTATGTTGCATGGTATAGTGGTCTTGCCATGGGAGGAATTTCAAAGGTAAGTCAGATCCAATATTTACAGCCTTTTTTAATGATTCTTTTTGCAGCTTTATTATTAAACGAATCAATAACGCTTTTCACTATGGTGACTGCCATAATCGTTGTATTTTCCGTTATACTAGGTAAGAATACCGCCGTAAGAAAGGTTCAACCCATGTCACGTGATTCTTTACCGCAATCAAGTGAATCACATAAGTTAAAATCAATTGATTAGCCAGGATTACCAGAGGTTTTAATATCATCTGCAAACGGGTGCAATTCTGCAGTAGTAAGGATTATGCTCTTTATTTTTGTTAAGGACAGTGAGTAACAATTGCTAAAATGTCTTAAAAACTAAAATAATTATAGTTAAGTTAAAAAGAAACATTCTTTGAAATTACTTTATTGGGGTGAATTAGGATTGTTATATTATGTAGTTGATGCTTTTACAGAAACAAAATTTGGCGGGAATCCAGCAGGCGTAGTAATCCATGAAAACTTAGACAAAGAGTTTATGCAGAAATTTGCTGCAGAAGTTCGCTTTTCAGAAACAGCATTTATCAAAAAAATAGACAATAAAAATTTTGAAATAAAGTTTTTTACACCAACTTCACAGGTTGAACTTTGTGGACATGCTACCATTGCATCCTTCAAAGCACTATTGGACAGCCATGCTATTGAAGATAACAATACCTATTTTATAAGAACACTTGCTGGTACACTTTCTGTTGAGATGAATCAATCAATTATTATGATGGAGCAAGCTGAACCTAAGCTAGGAAAAATATTTGATGATTATGATTATTTATCTGACCTTTTTAAAATTGATAAAAACCAAATAGGAGATTTCAATTTAGTACCTCAAGCTGCAAGCACTGGTCTTTGGGATATAATGCTCCCAATAAAAACAAAAGATGCTTTGTATGCTCTAAATCCTGATTTTAAAGAACTTGCTGAATATACAAAGATCAATTTAGTGGGAGGCGTTCATGCATTTACACTTGACACAAAAGAAGGAATATCAGAGAGTAGAAACTTTTGCCCACGCTATGGTATTGATGAGGAGGCAGCAACAGGTACTTCGAATGGGGCTTTAACATATTATCTTTTTAATAACCACGTATTAAATAAATTTAATCAAGATTACTCTTTCCTTCAAGGGTATAGTATGGGCAGACCTTCTAAAATCGTTACAAAATTAATTAATAAAAATAATCCAAGAGTTATGGTAGGCGGGAAAGCAATTATAATAACAAAAGGTAAGCTATACTAAGCGTCATCTTAAAAGAATCTGGCTATTCCGCAATCGGGCGCAATTCTGGAACAAGAATTGTGCTCTTTCTTTATGTATAGGGCATGTATAGGGCCAAATTTTTATGAGAAATAGTAAGTTGGTTCGATTGGATAACTCCATCTAAGGGGGAAAGTTGGTTTCTTTGAGATTCGCTTGGTCACGAAGGCACTGTCCAAATTTTCCGAACGTGAAAGGCAAAAATTGCTCTGACCAAAAAGGAATTCAGATGGTTGGATAGAAGTTTAAGTACAGTCTTAATCCTTAATGTAACTGTCGCTACTAGAAAGGAGCACCCTGTGAATATTGAATTTATTAAATTAACTGAAGCTACTTCATCCCATGTGGAGAAGTTGAACGTATGGGAAAACGATCCCACTTTGATTCCGTTGACTAGACCTAACCAAAACAAGGAGGAATTTGAGCACAAGAGAATAATCACCCAAGATGAACTGGCACAACGAATTGAACATCATCATGTATATCTGATTTATCTCGATGACAAGTTGATAGGAGAAATGAATTATATGGTTGACCCGGATCACCTCTACAAAAAAGAATCGGGAACCGCCTGGATCGGAATTACAATAGGTGAAAAGGAAGGCAGGGGGAAGGGAGTCGGCGATATGGCGATGCGCCCATTTAGAGGAACAGATCAAACTTCAAGGACTTAAGCGTATTGAACTTGGCGTGTTTGAATTTAATAAACAGGCGTACAAACTGTATCAGAAGTTGGGTTACCAGGAAATCGGACGGATCAAAGACTTCACCTACTGGAATGATAAAATGTGGTATGACATCCGCATGGAAAAGTATCTGGATTAGGGACAAAGGAGAGAACTGAGTAGAGATTTAGGGTTCGATTTTGTGTTCATTTGTATTATTACGATTGTTTAGGAGTGAACTTAGATTTACCCTGTAGGATCCGAGTATCAAGGGAAATATCTTAAGTTGATTTGAAATTCGGCAAATTGAATAAATTTCTTCAGGAGTGAACACGTTGACACATAAAGCCTATTTGGCACTTGCACTTCCTCTGACCATCACCACCATCACCACCCCTTTATTGGGAGCAGTAGATACAGCTGTTGTGGGCCATATGCCTGATCCGGCTTACATCGCTGCGGTAGCTGTTGGAACCATCATATTCAACACCATGTATTGGCTGTTTGGTTTTTTACGGGTCAGTACAACCGGATTTGCCACCCAAGCTCATGGTGCTGATGATAAAGAGGGAATGATGCTTGCATTAATAAGGCCTTTACTAATCGCCCTTCTTGTAGGGATTACCCTCATTTTTCTCCAGTGGCCGATCACCCGTTTGTTTTTACCTTTGTTAACCCCTGATCAGCATGTACAATCTCTTGCATCAGAATATTTCTGGATAAGGATATGGGGCGTACCTTTTGGATTATTGAATTACGTGATAATCGGCTGGTTAATGGGAATGTTCATGATAAAAAAGACGCTTTTTCTCCAGCTTTATCTAAACCTTATGAATATTGTACTCGACCTCTTCTTTGTCATTATTTTAAAGTGGGGAGTGCCAGGAGTAGCTAGTGCAACCTTGATTTCAGAATTCACAACGTTTGTGATCGGTATGATTATAGTCTTGAAATTGTCATCCTTTGAGTTAAAGGTACCCTCTATGTCAAAATTCATGAATACTTCTTCGTTTTAAAAAATGATGCAAATGAACCGTGATCTGTTTATCCGCACATTTTGCCTATTGATCGTGTTTAATTTGTTGACGGCAAAAGGGGCTTCATTTGGAACTGAAATACTTGCTGCTAATGCCATACTGATCCAGGTCCATTTCATCATGGCCTACCTTTTTGATGGTTTTGCAAACGCATCAAGTATAATGGCAGGAAGGGCGATCGGTTCAAGGGATCATTTATTGTATAATATGACCATAAGGCTTTCTTGCCAGTGGGCTGTCTTCACCTCCCTAATCATGGCCAGTACCTATTACCTATTGGATTACCGCATTTTCCGCCTGTTCACAAAAATTCCAGAAGTTCTGGAAGAAGCACAGACCTATCAGAGCTGGATACTGCTTTTCCCGCTCCTCGCCAGTTTTGGGATAGTCCTTCATGGGTTGTATGTTGGTTCAACAGAAGCAGCCCCTATACGAAATAGTATGATATATGCCCTTATCTTATTTTTAATGGCCCTTTTCTTAACGGTTCCTAGTCTGGGAAACCATGGGTTGTGGTTCGCTTTCATCCTCTTTAGTGTAGCGCGTTCCTTTTTTTTACTCTTGTTTGTCCCAGGTTTACGAAAGAAGCTTTTTCCTTCAAATGAAATTCATGATGGAAAGAGGGGAAAAATTTATATAGGAATGCGTTCTTAGTAAGAATAATCAATCTACTAATGGCGAATCGTGTGATCGAATGCACTGAAACGGTTAACAGCAATGATGAGTTTCCTGTTTAATTGTTAAATAAGTGTGTAACAGATATACAAGGAAGCATATTCAGCTTATTTTCGGGAGTGGGATCATCTAAACCTTATTGACTGATAATTAACTACGAAAGGAAGAAGGGGCTACCTCAAACATAGGTTTAGGTGCCCCTTTAAATAGTTAAACTCGCACTAGCTTGAACCTGGATAGATCCACTATTAATATCCGTGTCTCTGTATCAAAGAGTGTCCCGACTTGATAGGCGAAGGTAGCACATCTAGATTGCTCATCAGAGTACAAAGTAAAGTGAAGATTGTCGGACAGTCTGCTCCCTTTAAACATAATGGATCTTTACTTCTGACGATCTCTCCCGCCAATAATTAATGAGCGTTTTGTCGATTCCAGGACGATGAACCCGGTTTCCCCTTAATTTAAGGTAACCATCTCGGTAGATGGATTGTAACCACTTGCTGCGGCATTTACTCGGTACGTTCCAGCCTCTCGTCTTGTAAATTCAAACAGTCCATCGGTGGTTGTGGGGTGGATCTTTTTGGTTTAAGAACAAGAACCAAATTCCTAGTAGTTGGCATATAACTCTATCTAACTTTTCATGGGGAGCTACTAAAAGAAGATTGAATCAAATTAAATCTATTGAATACTATTAAAGTCACAATGTGTAGTTATGATGCATTACCCCTGTGAATATGGTTATCCAAAGGGTTTTATAGTGAAAAAGGAAAAGAACATTTGAAGTTGAAAAGTTGATTAAGAACCTGTGGAGTGACAATAGAGTTGTTAGTTAAAGGTCCAGATTGTGGAGTAAGGAAGGAATTGAAATGGTTATTCTTGAAATTGGAAGCTAAGCAGTTAAAGGCAGCATTCCTGTTATGAAGTAATATCGGAGTTGAGAAAGAAATAAGCCCCTTGGTATGATGTTTTAAGCTGGCCAGCAAAAAAACAACATTCCAGGAGGCTGCACAATGAATTATAACCAAAATC